>JBKPKF010000058.1:0-10199 GCA_046730995.1 Pseudomonadota bacterium | reverse complement strand
ACTGGCACGCTTGGGGTCTCGATGAGGATGCGGAGCCGATAATGTTGCGGGCAGCGGGTGTTGCACGCATCGATCTTCAACCGCCGGTCGCTGATTACCCGGACATTCGTGAACTGGCGGCTGCCTTCGATGAGGGTGACCCGTTGGACCGCGCCTGGCCGCAGCTCGACCTCGCCGCCGCCGCGAAGCTCGATCGAATTGAATGGCGAGATCGGCACCACCTCGGTAGCGAGCACGGGTGCGGACGTGGCGAGTGCAATGAGAGACAAAGTCATGGTGGGACGCATGGCTGGGTTCCTGTTGCTCGAATCGGCTGTGCGCTACATTTGTAGCGCACGGGAACGGAACTGTCCAGCACCTTGCCGCAGAGCGGGTTCAGGAGCATTCCGGACGAATGATCCGTGTCATCGGCAGCTACGTCAGCCCTTATGTGCGCAAGGTGCTGGCCTGCATGAACCTCAAAGGCCTGGCGTACGAAATCGACCCGATCACGCCCTTCTTCGGCAATGAGGAATATGAGCGGATGAGCCCGCTTCGTCGAATCCCCGTGCTGGTCGATGGCGATGTCTCAATCTGCGATTCTTCGGTGATCTGCGCCTATCTCGACGACGCTTATCCCGAGCGCGCGCTGCTGCCCGCCGACCCCGGCGATCGGGCGAAGGCCCGCTGGCTCGAGGAATATGCCGATACGCGGCTCGGCGACGTGTTCATCTGGGGCCTGTTCTACCAGAAGGTCGTGCGCCCCGCGGTGTGGGGCGAACCAGGCGATGAGGAACGCGTTGCCCGGACGCTGACCGAAGAGATACCTCGCACGCTCGATTATCTTGAGGGTGAGCTTCCCTCAGGCGGCTTCCTGTTCGGCGACATCGGGCTCGCTGACATTGCGGTCGCGAGCTTCTTCCGGAATGCAGCCTACGCCGGCTTCGAGCCCGATTCCACGCGCTGGCCAACGACGGCCGGCTTTGTCCAGCGCACTCTCGCGCACGTCTGCATCGCTTCGCTGCTGCCGTTCGAAGACGTCCAGCGCAGCGCAGAGATCAGGCATCGGCGCCAGGCCCTGCTCGACGCCGGAGCGCCGCTTACCAGCGAGACGCTCAGCCAGCGCGAGCCGCGCAAAGGCTATATGCGGCTTTAGGCGAGCTCAGCCCGCGAGCCGGGGGTGCCCCGAAATCCAATGCTCCAGCCGGGTCCGGAGCGAGGGCTTGGACGGAATGAAGCCCGGTTCTGGAATGGCCGGAGTGAGTGCCGTTGGCCGGTCTTCCGCCTCGTAGAGCATCAGATTGTGCGGGACCTTGGGCCGCAGCGTCTCGCGGCCCCGAAGCATGTCCTCGGCCATTCCCAACGAACGGTGAACGTCCTCGGCGGTGAAGGGCTTCATCAGGCAGCCGAGCGCGAGGTCGGGCATTGCGAAGCGCGGCGCCTTGCCGCTGACGAACAGGCAGGCAATGCCCTTCTCCGTCAGTCGTGCCGCGACCGAAAAACCGGTCGACCCGTGCGCGAGATGCAGGTCGAGAAGCACGAGATCGGGGTCATGCTCGTCCGCGGCGGCGATGGCGCTGTCCGCGTCGTCGGCGGTCGCGACGACTCGATATCGCGGATTGTCCTCGACCAGATATTTGAGCGTGTTCGCTAGCTGAAGATCGTCTTCAACCACAAGGATCCTGAGCACCCGCGAGTTCCCCTACTCGGCGAGAAGAAATTCTTCCCCGAAAATCCGTAAGTTGGATGGTCGCCCGGATCGAGTCCGCTGCGAATCCCCCGTGAACGAAGTTAACGCCGAGCCGACTCCTCGCCGCGCTGAAGCGATGGAGCAAAAGGAAAAGGGCGCCCCGCCGAAGCGAAACGCCCACCTCTCCCCAACAACAAGCTTGGTCTTAGCGGTAGAAAATGTGCTGGCCGATCTTCTGCGCCATGCTGAGGCGGTGACCCCAGGAGGGAGCAACGTAATCGGCGTGGTACCAGAGCACGTCGTTCGACAGGCTCGGAATGACGTTGGCCATGGCGAGGCGAGTGATGCCCTGCGCCTTGCGCCACGCGTCCGAGGCATAGTTCGGAGCCGGCATCTGGCCGCGATGGACGAACGAGAATTGCGAGGGCTGAGTGACGACGCCGCACCAGCTTGCCGGATATTGGCCCGATGCGGCGCGGTTCATGATGACCCGGGCGACCGCGAGCTGGCCTTCCAGCGCCTCCCCGCGCGCCTCGAAATAGACCGCGGTGGCGATGCAGTTCGCTTCCTGGTTCAAGGCCGCGCCCGTGCTATAGCGATCGACCAGAGCGTAGAGCGGCCAGCCGGCTTTGTAGAGCCAGGCCGCTTCGGCATTGATCGACGCCGGAAGCGAGGCCGAAATCGTCTGGGCGGGCTTGGGAGCGGTCGATAGGACGGCGGATGTCAGGTTCGCCTGCGTCGCGACTCCCAGAGCCTTCGCGCCGGCGTCCACGTCCAGCGAACGCACCGCCGCCGGAACGTTGAGGTTCGCGGCCAGGCTTTGCGCGCCGGCTTCGCTCGACCCCAGGCCCAGCATGAATAGTCCGATGACCGCGGCCGCAGCGCGACCACCGAGAAGCTTTACCAACTGTTATTCCCTCTTGCCTGGCGGATGGGTCTTCCAGCGCCTCAAGTGACGCCCGCGCTTCGCGCTGGTGGAAGACCCTCCGTCTTGCCCTGGAGCCCGGCCTTAAATGGCGCTTTGGGCTCGCTCGCTCTCAATTGCTGAAACCCAGATATGGAAGCCGTTAACTCACGCCAACCCACCGGGCGGTGAACCGTTGGAGTCCCGGGATGGAATCCGGAACACTTTCAAATCGTTCAGTTTTCTGCCGTTTTTGGCTCGTTCTACCGACACTTTCACTCGGCTCGTCGGCGGCGTAACAGCATTCGTCGCAAGGAGTGTCCCAGGATGGCGCATTGGCTGATGAAATCGGAGCCCGGAGTCTACAGCTGGGACGACCTGGTTCGCGATGAATCGACCGAATGGGACGGAGTCCGCAACCCTACTGCGCGAATCCACCTGAAAGCGATGAAGACGGGCGACGAGGCCTTTTTCTACCATAGCGGCGACGAACGGCAGGTCGTCGGGATCATGCGGGTGACCCGCGAAGCGCGGCCCGATCCGAAGGACCCCAACTGGGTTTCCGTTGCGGTCGAGCCGGTTCGACCGGTCCCGCCGGTCACGTTGAAGCAGATCAAGGCCGAGCCCAGCCTCGCGAAAATGGAGCTGGTCCGCCTGTCGCGTCTCTCCGTGTCGCCGGTCCGCGACGAGGAATGGCGCAAAATCCTGGAGATGGGAGGGAGCAAATGATGATCCTCCTCGCCCTCACCGCGGCCGCGGCGCAGCCGGCGGAAACGCCGCGCCAGTTCATGGAGCGGCTGTACGGATATTACGGCCAGCCGGATTACAGCCCCTTCACCCACCCCGACCGCGTGTTCGCGCCGCGGTTGCTGGCCTCGATCAACGAAGATTCCAGGCTCGCCCACGGCGAGGTCGGCTATCTCGACGGCGACCCCGTCTGCCAATGCCAAGACCCCGCGGGAATGCATGCCTCGGTGACGGGCGTCAGGGCGACCGGGCACGGCATCGCCATCGCCCGGGTGTCAATCGCCTGGGACGCAGCCAAGCCCACATTGGCGCAGTTCACCCTGACTCGCACGGCCAAGGGCTGGCGCATCGCCGACGTCTCGTCGGTGGACGAGCCGAGCCTGTTGAAGGCGCTCGAGTCGGCGAACCGGAGGGCGCGGGCCAAGCATTAAGCGCCGCAACGGCCGGACGGCGGACGCTCTACGTTGGCTCAGCGGACTTTAATGGCGGGAGCTTGAATTGAAGCATGACCTCGACCGGATCGTCTTCGGCTGTGGCAATTTCGGAGGAATCGGCTCGGCGCCCAAGCTGCGCAGAGCTGGCAACAGTGAAGAACAGGCGCTCCAGCTGCTCGATCAGGCGCGGCGGGTAGGGCTTCGACGCTTCGACACCGCGAACACGTACGGCGGCGGAGCCAGCGAACGCATCCTCGGCAGGTGGCTTCGATCCCAAGACGCTTCTTTCGTTCGGGACGCGCAGATTGCGACCAAGGTCGGCAATCCCAATGGCTGCCCGCCCGGGGAAGCGCCGCTTAGCGGAGCGCAGGTCACCCACCACCTCGATGAGTCTCTCCGCCGGCTGGGGATCGAACGGATCGATCTCTATTACATTCACGAGTTCGAACGCGTGACGCCCCTGGAAGAAACGCTCGGCGCCATGACGCGTGCGTTGGAAGCAGGCAAAATCGACCGTTTCGGCATCTCCAACGCCTCGCTATCAGACGTGAAGGCCGTTGGAAGCCTGGCGGACAGCAGCCTCGCCGCGCGCTTTGAATATGTCCAGAACGAGTACAGCCTGCTCGCCACGGAAGACGCGCGGGCGCTGATCCCTTACTGTGCGGAACATGACCTGCGTTACACGGCCTTCAGTCCACTCGCGGGCGGGTTCCTCAGCGGCAAGTACCGGTTCGGCGAGGAGCCTCCGCCAGGCAGCCGGCTGGCTCATGCGCCGGAGGCTTGCGCCGGATATTTGAGCGAAGGATCTTTTGCCGCGATCGAGCAGCTGAGGCGATCCGCGGCCGAACGGCAGGAGAGCATGGCGAGCGCTGCGCTGCGCTTCGTGCTCGATACGCCTGGGGTCGATGGTTTGATCATCGCGCCGCGGCGGGTCGAGCATTTCGCGAGCTACGGCCTCGAGCCGCAGTGACGTCTTAGGCCGCCTCCGCCCTTCTCGCCGCGCGCTTGCGCTCGTGCGGATCGAGATAGCGCTTCCGGATCCGCACGGCCTTCGGCGTGACCTCGACCAGCTCGTCGTCCGCGATGTAAGCGATCGCCTGTTCCAGGCTCATCCGCCGCGGCGGGGTCAGGCGGATGCCTTCATCCTTGGGGCCGGACGCGCGGAAGTTGGTGAGCTGCTTGGACTTCAAGGGGTTCACCTCGAGATCTTGGGTTTTGGCGTTCTCGCCAATGACCATACCTTCGTAGAGCATCTCACCGGGCGAAACGAACAGCACGCCACGATCTTCGAGCGCGCTTAGGGCGTAGGCGACCGCCGGGCCCTGCTCCATCGAGATGAGGACTCCGTTCTGCCGGCCGGCGATCGGGCCTTTGTACGGGCCGTAGCGCTCGAACAGGCGGTTCATGATGCCGGTGCCGCGTGTGTCGGACAGGAACTCGCCGTGATAGCCGATGAGGCCCCGGCTCGGCGCGCTGAAGGTCAGCCGGGTCTTGCCGCCGCCCGACGGGCGCATGTCGGTCATCTCCGCCTTGCGCATCGCCATCTTGTCGATGACCGTGCCGGAGAATTCGTCGTCGACGTCGATGACGACCGTCTCATAGGGCTCCTCGCGGCCTGAAGGGCCATCGCGGAAGAGGACTCGCGGGCGGCTGATGCCGAGCTCGAAACCTTCGCGGCGCAGGGTCTCGATGAGCACTCCGAGCTGGAGCTCGCCGCGGCCGGCGACCTCGAAGCTGTCATTGTCGGCCGCGGTGGTGACGCGGATCGCGACATTGCCCTCGGCCTCGCGCAGCAGGCGCTCGCGGATGACTCGGCTCTGCACCTTGTCGCCGTCCTTGCCGGCAAACGGGCTGTCGTTGACGCTGAAGCTCATGGCCAGGGTCGGCGGATCGATCTCTCGCGCGTGGAGCGGCGCGGTCACGTCGGGATCGGCGAAGGTGTTGGAGACGGTGGCCTTGATGAGGCCGGCGATGGCGACGATCTCGCCCGCTTCCGCGCTTTCCACGGGAACGCGCTCGAGCCCGCGGAAGGCGAAGATCTTGGTCGCCCGGCCCTCCTCGACGACATTGCCGGCAACGTCGATCGCCTTGATCGGCATGTTGACGTCGAGCCGCCCGCTATCGATGCGGCCGGTGAGGATCCGGCCGAGGAACGGGTCGCGGTCGAGCAGGGTGGCGAGCATCCGGAACGGGCCGGCGTCGACCCGTGGCCGAGGCACGTGGCTGACGATGGTCTCGAACAACGGGGTCAGGTCGCCCTCGCGGACGTCGTCGGTGAGGCCCGCGTAACCCGCGCGGCCGCTAGCGTAGAGCGTCGGGAAGTCGAGCTGCTCGTCACTGGCGTCGAGATTGAGGAACAGCTCGAACACCTCGTCGAGCACTTCGGCGGGGCGCGCGTCCGGGCGGTCGATCTTGTTGACGACGACGATGGGGCGGAGGCCGAGCGCGAGCGCCTTTCCGGTGACGAACTTGGTCTGCGGCATCGGCCCTTCGGCGGCATCGACGAGCAGGATTACCCCGTCGACCATGCTGAGAATGCGCTCGACTTCCGCGCCGAAGTCGGCGTGGCCAGGTGTATCGACGATGTTGATGCGAGTGCCGTGCCATTCGACCGAGGTGCATTTGGCGAGGATGGTGATCCCCCGCTCCTTCTCGAGATCGTTCGAATCCATCGCCCGCTCCTCGATCCGCTGGTTGTCGCGGAACGTGCCGGACTGGCGGAAGAGCTGGTCGACAAGCGTCGTCTTGCCGTGATCGACGTGGGCGATGATCGCCACGTTGCGCAGATTCATTCTCGATTTTCCCGGAAAAATTCGTGGCGCATGTAGTGCGTTACGGCTCATGTTGCAATGCAGCATGGCAACAGTGTGGCAGCGCAAGCGTTGATTGCGGCGAGCGGGGACAAGGAGAGTAGCCATGCCCCGTGGAGCGTACACGGCCAAGCAGGACCGCAAGGCCGAGCATATCGAGAAAAGCTACGAGAAACGCGGCGTTTCCAAGAAGGAAGCGGAAGAACGCGCCTGGCGAACCGTCAACAAGCAGGACAAGGGCGGCAAGAACGCCGGCCACGGCCGCTCGTCGAGCCGCAGCGCGGCGGCGAAGAAGGGCTGGGAAACCCGCCGTCGCCACGGCAAGGGTTGAGCAAGGAGATTTAGAAATGCCTGGACGTCACACATCGAAAGAGAAGCGCAAGGCCCGCCACATCGAAGACAGTTACGAGAAGAAGGGCGTGTCCCACCGCGAGTCCGAACGGCGCGCCTGGGCGACGGTGAACAAGCAGGACAAATAGCGAAGACTAGCGCGGCAGGCGTTCGAGGATTTCGAAGCCGCGTTCGAGCGCTCGCAGCTCGCTGTGCGCAAGCTTGGAAATGCGGCCCTCGAGCGTCGCATCGGTCAGAGGTGGGCTGTGAAGCCGTTCGCGGCCTGCCTCAGTCAGTCTTAGCGCCAACCGGCGGCGGTTGTCCGGATCGGGCTGGCGGTCGACCAGGCCCGCCCTCACCAGCACATCAATCGCCCGGCTGACTGCGGGAGCGCCGCGCTTCACCTTGGCGGAAATCTTGTTGAGCGTGGCGGGTTCGAGCTGCCCGACCGCGGCGAGCAGCGCGCGTTGCTGCCCCTGCGCCTTGGCCGCCGCCATGTCGCCGCCCAATCGCTCGACAAGCCGCGCAAAGCGGTCGGCGAGAGCACCCGGTGTCGATCCCCCAAACATGGTTGCAGCCTAACAAATATTCGCGCCACTGCAATATTGCTGCGGTTAAACAACGACATGTTCCCTTGCGTTAACGCCAGACCGCCGCAATGACGCGCCGGTGAGCAGCCGACCTCCCCTCCCCCGCAATGTGTGGGTTCTCGGCTTCGTCAGCTTGTTAATGGACCTGTCGAGCGAAATCTATCACGCGCTCCTGCCTGCATTCATCACGATCATCCTCGGCCTCCCCGCGACCGCGCTCGGAGCGATCGACGGGGTTGCGGAGGCGACCGCCAATTTCGCCAAGCTTGCGTCCGGGCGGCTGTCCGACCGGAGCCTGAAGCGCAAGCCGTGGGTGGTCGCGGGCTATGGGCTCGCGGCTTTGTCAAAGCCCTTGTTCCCACTCGCGGCGAGCGCCGCGGCGGTGATGGCCGCGCGCTTTGCCGACCGAATCGGGAAAGGCATCCGCGGCTCGCCCCGCGACGCGATGATCGCCGACGAAACGCCGCTCGCCATCCGCGGTCGGGCGTTCGGCCTCAGGCAAGCGATGGACACGGTGGGCGCCCTTCTGGCTCCGGTGGTGGCGATCGGGCTGATGGCGCTCCTGGCGAACAACATCCGCACGGTTTTCTGGATCGCGGTGATCCCGGCTGCTTGCTCCTTCCTTCTCGCCTGGCTCGCCCTTCGCGAGCCGGATCAGCATCTCGCGCCGCTGAAGCGCTCGCCACTCTTCGCGGGCTTCCGGGAGCTCGCTCCGGAAACGAAGCGCCTCCTGAAGGTCGGCTTCCTGTTCGGACTCGCCCGCTTCTCCGAGGCCTTCCTGATCCTGAAAGGCATCGAGGTCGGGCTCAACGAGACCTGGTCGCCGCTGACGCTCGCCGTCTTCAACCTCGCCTATGTCGCGCTCGCTTACCCGGCGGGAGCGCTCAGCGACCGAATGAGCCCGCGCAACCTCCTCTTCGCGGGAATGGGGGCGCTCATCGCCGGCGACCTCGTCCTCGCGCGCAGCGGCTCGCTCACCGGCGTGGTAGCCGGAGTAACCTTATGGGGCGCTCATATGGCGCTGACCCAGGGCATCTTCGCCCGGATGATCGCGGACAGCGCGCCCGAGCAACTCCGCGCCACCAGTTTCGGCGCTTTCTGGTTCGTCACCGGCATCGCAACGCTGCTCGCCAGCCTGGGCGCCGGAATGCTGTGGGACCGCGACGGAAGCTCGGCGACCTTCCTTGCAAGCGCGGGCCTCGCGGCGGTCGCGGCCGCGATGCTCATGCTCCTGCCGGAGGAAAGGCCTAGCCGCGCGGCTTGACCTTCAACCAGATCGCCCAGGCCATCGTGGCCCAAAGGCCCAGGCCGAGCACCATCAGCAAAATACCGGCAACGGGATTTACCCAGGCCGGCCAGGGGTCGTCCCCGAACACGAAAATCCAGAGGAATCCGAACAGCGCGCCGGTGATTCCAAGGGTTGCCGCCCACGCCCCGGCCGCGCCGCCGACGACGGCCAGCAACAGCGCGACCCAACGGTTCACCGGGTGAAGCTCTCGCCCTTCCCTGCCTTGTCGAGCAGGAGCTTGGAGAAGCTGAAATCGGGCTTCATCCGCTCTTCCTGTCGCTTCAGCCCATCGACGATCTTGCCGAGCCCCTCGCTGTCTGCCCAGAACATCGGCCCGCCGCGGTAGACCGGCCAGCCATAGCCATAGACCCAGACGACATCGATGTCCGAGGCGCGCTGGGCGATCCCCTCCTCCAGGATCTTCGCGCCCTCGTTCACCATCGTATAGAGCGTCCGCTCGATAATCTCCGCGTCATCAATCTGGCGTCGCTCAACCCCCTGTTGCCTGGCGAAATCCTCGATGATCTCCTGGACCACAGGAGACGGCGTCGGCCGCCTTTTCTCGTCATAATCGTAGAAGCCCGCGCCCTTCTTCTGGCCCCAGCGGTCGATCGCGCAAAGCGCGTCGCGGAGATTCTCGATGCGATTGGGATCGCGGTGCCAGCCGATGTCCACTCCGGCGAGGTCGGCCATCTGGAACGGGCCCATCGGCATTCCGAACTCGACATGGACCCGGTCGACCTGTTCCGGAGACGCGCCTTCCAAAAGGAGCTTGGTCGCTTCGACCTGGCGCGGCATCAGCATCCGGTTGCCGATGAAGCCGTGGCAGACGCCGGCTACCACCGGCACCTTCTTGATGCGCTTGCCGATTGCCATCGCCGTCAGCAACACGTCGGGCGCGGTCTTGTCGCCACGCACGACTTCCAGCAGCTTCATCACGTTCGCCGGCGAGAAGAAGTGCATTCCGACCACGTCGGCGGGCCGCGAGATGCTCGCCGCGATCTCGTTGATGTTGAGGTAGGAGGTGTTGGAGGCGAGGATCGCGCCCGGTTTCGCGATCTTGTCGAGCCGCCCGAACACATCCTTCTTCACGTCCATATTCTCGTAGACCGCCTCGATGATGAGGTCGCAGTCCGCGAGCGCACGGAAGTCGAGCGTGGGGGTGAGCAGCCCCATCGCTTTTTCGACTTGCTCCACCGTTAGTTTCCCCTTGGCCGCGCTGGCTTCGTAATTCTTGCGCATTAGGCCTGCGCCGCGCTCGAGCGCATCCTCGGCCATTTCGATGATCGTCACCGGGATTCCGGCCGACAGGAAGTTCATCGAAATCCCGCCGCCCATCGTGCCGGCGCCGATCACCCCGACCTTACGGATGTCACGCGGCTGGGTGTCTTCGGGAAGTCCTTCGATCTTGTTCGCCTTGCGCTCGG
>JBKPKF010000057.1:0-15347 GCA_046730995.1 Pseudomonadota bacterium | reverse complement strand
ATCTCGGCCGCTACGGCCATCCAAGCCGGACCGGCTTCGTAGATATCATTGGCCGATGGAAGGCAGAGAACTGGCAGCCCGAGTACCTCGTTCGCAAATATGCGGCTGCAGGCGCGCGCTATTTCATGGCGATGGGCTGTCACCACGATAATCTCGACCTGTTCGCGAGCCGGCACCATCAATGGAACAGCGTGCGGGTTGGGCCAAAACGCGACATCGTCGGGACCTGGGCGCCGCTGGTGCGCGAGGCGGGACTGAAGTTCGGCGTGTCCAATCATTCGAGCCACGCCTGGCACTGGTGGCAAACCGCCTACGGCTATGATGCGGAAGGCCCGATGCGCGGGCGCCGCTACGACGCGTACTGGATAAGAAAGCACCACGGCAAAGGCAGGTTTTGGGACGGTCTCGACCCTCAGGAACTATACACCGGGCCCTATTATGTGCCGCCGGACGGGATCTCCTCCGCTGCCGAGATGAACGCGTGGCATGACCGACGCGATGGCCAATGGCTCGAGGCCGCACCCACGGCGAACAAGCGCTTCGTCGAGAAATGGCTCTTGCGTCAGAAGCAATTGGTCGAGGATTATCGCCCTGACCTCGTCTATTTCGACGACACCGGAATCCCGTTCGGCGCGACTGGGCTCGAGGCCGCCGCGCACTATTATGTCAAGGCGGCGGAGTGGCACGGCATGCCCGATGTTGTGCTCACCGCCAAACGGCTCGGCGCGCTTGAGCGGCGGGCGATCGTCGAGGACGTCGAGCGTGGCTTCATCGAGGGGATCCGCCCCGAGCCGTGGCAGACCGACACATGCATCGGCAACTGGCACTATGATCGGCGGCTGTACGAAAATAGAGGCTACAAGAGCGCGAAGCAGGTCGTTCAACGGCTCGCCGACGTGGTCTCTAAGAACGGCAACCTGTTGCTCAACATCCCGGTGCGTGGCGACGGTACGATCGACGACAAAGAGGAAGCGATCGTCGACGGCATCACCGCCTGGATGTCGAGGAACGGGGAAGCGATCTACAACACGCGTCCCTGGCGTACCTTCGGCGAGGGGCCAACGAGACTTCCGACCGGATTTATGGCCGAGGATCAGGCCAAGCCCTTCACCGCCGAGGACATCCGCTTCACCAAGAAGGGTGAGGCGCTGTACGCTATCTTCCTCGACTGGCCGCAAACCAAAAGCGCAATTGCGTCGCTTGGCGCGAAGGCGCTGCCGGACGCGGCGATCGAGCGCGTGGAGCTGCTCGGCGGATCGCCTCTCGAATTCCGGCGCGAGGCCGACGCGCTGCGGTTGCAAATTCCGCCATCGGACGGTCACGTGGTCCCTGCGCTGCGAATTCGAGGCCGCGGTCTCGTTTAGCGCATCCGGACCGCGAGCGGCGTACCCGAATAGGTGACTGTCCGGTCCGCCCCCTCGAAATTGAGCGGTTGGGCGGGCTTGATCCAGCGGATGCGGATTTCGCGATTGCCCGCCATTCCCGTATAGCCATTCCCCTCGCGCGCGCCGATTGTGAGCGACCTCGTGCGCTCGTTCCAGCGCAGCGGAATGCGCGAATATCGGCCGTTGAGATATTGCCGGCTGACGCCATCGTCCTCGTAGAGCGAGAAGCTTCCGTCGGCTCCGGTATAGACGTTGAGAGTGACCGGCGAATGCGAGTTGTTACCGGTGTGCTGGATTGCCGGACCGATAGGCACAATCGAACCGGCACGGACGAACAGCGGCATGCGCTCGTAAGGCGCGACGGCATTGATAGTCTGTCCGCCCCTCTGCCTCCCGCCGCTGTAGAAATCGTACCAGATCGCGCCCGCCGGCAGGTAGACCCTGCGGCTGCGCGCCTTGTACTCGGTCACCGGCGCGACGAGGAACGCGGGTCCGAATAGATATTCGTCGTCGACCCCCCACGTCCGCTTGTCGCCGGCAAAATCCATCACCAGCCCGCGCATGATCGTGCCGTCCTTAAAGTAAGTGTCCGCGCCGAGCGTGTAGATGTACGGCATCAACCGGTACCGCAGCCCGTCGTACCAGACCATCGAGCGGTAGGTCGGCGAGCCTTCGGGCGACATTTCGAAGATTTCGCGACGGATGTTCTCGCCGTGGCTGCGGAACACCGGCGAGAAGGCGCCGAACTGGAACCAGCGCGTGTTGAGCTCGCGCCATTCGGCAAGATCGGCGGGCTTCGGTTTGAGGAAGCGGTTCTCCATCGTGTAGCCGCCAATGTCGTGGCTCCAGTTGGGCACGCCCGACATGGAGAAATTGATCCCCGCCGAGATCTGCTCGCGGAGATTGTCCCAGCGCGACGCGACGTCGCCCGACCACACTGCCGCTCCGGCGCGCTGGATCCCGCCGAAGCCCGATCGCGTCAGGATGAAGGGGCGTACGTCGGGTTTGTAGCTGAGCATGTGGTCATAGACGCCTTCGACGTGGACCAGCGGATATGAGTTGAAGAGGGCGGCGCCGGGGCCGGCGGCGGTGGGGCCCATGCGGCGCTTGCGCTCCTCGATCGAGAGATTGGAATGAAAATCGGGCTCGTCGCTGTCGAGCCACCAAGCGTCGAAACCCTTGCTGGCGATGCCGTCGATCACCTGCCGCGCGTAAATGTCCTTCGCTCGGCTGTTGTACGGATCGTAAAAGGCGTTCGAATAACCGTTGCCGATCCAGTCGCGATACATGCCGTGGATGTAAGTGGGGTCAGTCGGCTCATCGGGCCGCGGAGTCACCATGTTGCGGTAGATCCCGCCAACCGCATCCAGCTCCTTATAGTTCGGAATGTCCCTGTAATATTTCGCCCACACCGAGATCATCACATGCGAGCCGCTGCGGTGCACCTCATCGACCATCTTCTTTGGATCGGGGAAGCGGGAGGCGTCGAAGCAGTGGCAGCCCCACTGGTTCTCGGGCCAGTAGTTCCAGTCCTGCACGATATTGTCCAGCGGCACTCCGCGCTTGCGGTACTGGCGCAGCACGGAGAGCAGCTGATCCTGCGTTTCGTAGCGCTGGCGACTCTGCCAAAAGCCGTAAGCCCATTTGGGCATGATCGGCGCTTTGCCCGTGAGCCACCGGTAGCCGGCAATCACCTCGTCCATGTTGCGGCCACCAACGAAATAATAATCGACGGCGCGTGCGAGCTCGGACGACAGTGTCAGTGAGTGGCGATCGGCATCGGGCGGGGGATCGCTGTGGAGAAGCGCGATGTAGCCGCTGTTCGGCTCCCATTCGACGCGGATGTCGTGCGGCCGCCCAGGCGCGAGTTGGACATTGAAATTATGATACCAGGGATTCCAATTCTGACGCCAGCGATCGAGCACCTTGTCGCCGTCGACGAACACTTTTGCATAGTTTGACGAATAGAGGCGGAATCGATGCAGGCCGCCAGTGCCCGGGACGATTCTACCGGTCCAGCTCACCTTCAAGCCGGGAATAGTGTTCGAAACGTCCGCCGTTCGAGTCCCCGGAGGCCAGTCCCTGCGATTCTCGAGATATTGAAGGTTGATCGCCCTTTCCTGACGTTTGGCGATGATCTTGCCGTTGACGCTGTAGGTGGCAGTCCATCCCTGACCGTCATTCACCTTCAGGCCGTCATCAGCCTCACCCGCATAGGGATAGGGATCCGGATCGCCGAAGCGCGTGATCGAATCATTGTCCCACAGCAATCCGTAATTGCGAGTCGACATAACGAACGGGATCGCCACATCCATATTGTGCTGGGCGAGCTCAACGTCCTCGCCGTTGTAGTTCATCTGGCCGTTCTGGTGCTCGCCGAGGCCGTAGAAACCCTCGTCGGTGCCGCGATTGAATTGCTGGCGGATGGCGAAGAACGGCTGGCCGTTGGCGGCCGTCGGCGCGAAGCCGGCCGCGCCGCTCTCAGCTAGCACGACGCTGCCGCCGGTCTCGTTGCGGAAACTCACGCGACCCGTCCGAATGTCGATCTCGGCGGATGTCGTTCCGGTGCTCAGGGTGACGATCGGCGAGGTGCGCTCGTCGTTGAGAGTGAAATGGTTTGAAATCGGCTTCGCCGTGACCATCAGGCTCGGAGCGACGCTTGCGGAGCGTGTCGGCGTCTTCGTGACGCGGATGATGCGGTCGCCATAAATCTGAAGGCGCACTACCGGGCCCTGCGCCGGCGTTACGACGATGCCCGTGTCCGTTCTTTCGACTCTTTGGGCGAGGCCCGATGCGCTTGCTGCAGCCAGCAGACCGGCGAATATCGCTGTTCTCATCGATAGGTCCCCAGCCGGACTTTGAGCAGGGTCGGCGAATCGAGGTTGAGTCCGTAGTCCGTCTGGTCGCCGTTCCACCGCCGAGTCATCACCCAGCGGCCGCCCTCGAAGGTCCCTTCCTCAACTTCGAGGAATTGCCAATTCTCACTAGAGGACGGCTTGTCGAGGCCGAAGCTCAGGCGGAGGTCGGAGCCGGCGACGAGAAACTCATCCGGCCCGAGCTGGATCAGTGCCGCGCCGCCGACGGGCTGGTCCTTCTTGGGGTTGGGCGGCATCTTCATCCACGTCCAGCTGGGATCGCCGAACGCCCACAGGCCGTATTGCGCGGTGACTTTCCACCGGCCCAGCACCGCGGACTGATCGGAGGCGTCCTCGCCCTTCGCGAAGCCCACCGTCGGACGCTCAAAGGCGAGCCGCGCCCAATCGCGGGCGATTGGCGCCATCAGCGCGAACTTGGATGCGAAGGCGTCGAAATTCTGCGGAGTGTTGAGACCACCCAAAGGATAGTTGGTGTAGGTCGGGTCCACCCCGAACGGTGCCCAACCGATCGCGCCCTTGCCTAGCGCGAGCCAGAAGAAGCGGGCGAACGCAAGATCATTGCCGTTCTCCGGAACAAACAAGGGATTATCCGGCCTGGCCATGCGGTCGAGCTTGCCGTTCACGATCCGATATTCGCGGTCGTACAGGTCCGGCGCGGCGATCGCGATGTGCGGCGCGGCGATCTTCCAAACGTCGAGCACCGGCCAGTCCGCGCCGCCGCTCGCACCGCCGCCGGCCTTGGCGTCGAATGGATTGCTGGTGACGACGTTGACGTACATCGGCAGGTCGAGCTCCGCCTGCCCGGCGGCGGCAATCTCATCGATGTAGCGTGCAGTGTACCAGGCGCTGAACGCGGTATCGGCGTTCCAGTCGAACACCTGGCTCCAGGTTCCGCTCTTGCCCAGCTTGCGCGCGAGCTCTGCGGGAATGGGCTTCGCGAAGAGGCGATTGGCCTCGGGCGAGAAATCGCGGGGGCTGCCGTAACTGCCGACCTCGTTTTCAACCTGGACGAGGATCACCGTGTGGCCGGGATCGATCTCCCGGATGTGCCGCATCAGTGCGACGAACGCGCGCTTGTCCGCTTCCAGGGTGTTCCGGCTGAGCGGCGTCGGCACATAATGAGTCTTGCCATCCCTGGTCATCATCCGAGGGAAGCGCCTCGTGTCCGACTTGACCCATTCGGGCATGTAGCTCGGGCCCGTGTTCTTCCAGGTGCCGAACCACAGCAGATCGAGCCGCACGCCGTTCGCGCGCGCCTGCGGAATCAGAGTGTCGAGCCAGGAGAAGTCGAACTTGCCCTCGACTGACTCGATCTGCTCCCAAGCCACCGGAATTTCGAGCGTGTTCGCGTGGAGCGACTTTATGGCCGGCCAGACGTGCGGAAGCATGGCCGGATAGTTGCTGCTGTTATGCGCTTGGCCGGCGAGGATGAGGAAGGGCGCGCCATCGACGATGAGCGCGTGCTTGCCGTTCGAATGGATGAGGTGTGGAAGGGAAGCCTGCTGGGGCCGAGCGACCGAAGGGGCGAGTGCAAGAAACGCACCGAACAGCACCGGCAAGTATTTCCTGAGTCTCCCCACGCCAGTTTGCATCGCCCGTTGGTAGCGCTAACGCAAGAGTCCGTAAGCGAAGGGAGGAGCGTGTGCGTCGCGCCGTCCGGTGGTTGACTTGGATTGTCCTGCTGTGCGGAGCGCCGGCGCTCGCTCAGCAGCCGGCATCGGTCCGCCTCGAGGTGAAAGCCAGTCAGCCCGGCTCGAAAATTAGCCGCGAAATCTTCGGCCAGTTCGCTGAGCATCTCGGCTCCGGCGTCTACGGTGGCATCTGGGTCGGTCCGGACTCGCCGATCCGCAACGTCCGCGGGATTCGCAGCGACGTCGTCGCGGCCCTCCGCGCAATCCACGTACCAAACGTGCGCTGGCCCGGCGGCTGTTTCGGGGACAATTACCATTGGCGCAATGGCATTGGCCCGCGCGCACGGCGGCCTGCGACCCTCAATCCAGACTGGGGCGGAGTGATCGAGCCCAACAGTTTCGGCACGCATGAATATTTCGATTTCCTGGACCAGATCGGCGCCGACGCCTTCATTTCGGAAAACGTCGGATCGGGCACGGTCCAGGAAGCCGCCGACTGGTTCGAGTATATGACGTCCGACAAGCCGACGACGCTAGCGCTGCAGCGCGCCGCCAACGGCCATCCGGCGCCATACAAGGTCAAATATCTCGGGCTCGGCAACGAAAACTGGGGCTGCGGGGGCGCGATGGCGCCCGACCATTATGTCGAAGAGATGAAGCGGTTCGCCCGCTACACCCGCAACTACAACCCGGCGCAGCAGGCGCCCGAAACCACGATGAAGCGGATCGCAGTCGGCTGGGACAGCGGCACCGACGATTACACCGAAGCCGTGATGAAGGCGTGGAAGGCGAAGAACTGGGCGTGGGACCTCGAAGGCGTCTCGCTCCACGCCTACACCATCCCCAACAGCTGGGAGAAGAAGGGGCCGAGCTTCGGCTTCGGCGAAGACGAATATGCCAAGGCGATCCGCGCCACGCTGAAGATGAAGGAGTTGGTCGCCAAGCAAGCGGCGATCATGGATAGGTACGATCCCGACAAGAAGGTCGGCCTCTATGTCGATGAGTGGGGGATCTGGACCGACGCCAATCCGGGGACCAATCCGGGATTCCTCCAGCAGCAGAACACGCTGCGCGACGCCGTGATCGCAGCGCTCAACCTCGATATCTTCATGCGTAACGCAGACCGGGTGCGCGGGGCCAATATCGCGCAGATGATCAACGTGCTGCAGGCAATGATGCTGACCGACGGACAGCGAATGGTGTTGACCCCGACCTACCTAGTGTACCGGATGTACGTGCCGTTTCATGATGCGACGCTGATCCCGGTGAGCTTCGATGCCGGCAGCTATGCCTATGACGATATCCGATTGCCGGCAGTCGATGCGGTGGCGGCGCGCGACAAATCGGGCAGGTTGTGGCTGGCGCTGGTCAACGTCGACCCGGACCACGCGGTGCACATTAGCGCGACGGTCGAAGGCGTTACTGCGCATGCTGCGACGGGCGAAGTGCTGACCGCTGACAAGGTCGACGCCCACAATAGCTTCGACCGCCCGAACGATGTCCATCCGCGGCCGTTCAGTGGCCGCGCCGCGGGCGCGCAGTTGTTGTTCGAGCTGCCGCCCAAATCGATCGCGGTCGTCCAGGTGCACTAGGCGATGCTCACCCACATCGACACGGGCTACGAGGGCAAGTTCGACTTCCCGCCTCGCCACGAGAAGCCAGAACGAACCTATCTGCTGGCTTCAGTGCCGCGGGCTGGGAGCACCTACCTCAGCCACCTGCTGTGGCGCACCGGCTGCTTCGGCGCGCCGCTCGAATATCTAAACTTCGAACCCGCGGGTCCATACGGCTTTGCTGGCGGATCACCCGACGTTCAGCGGCGGCTGTGGCGCTCGGTCTTGCGCCGGCGATGCTCGCCCAACGGTGTATTTGGTCTGAAGGCCTTTCCGCCGCAGCTTGAACAATTGCAGCGGAAGAACCCGACCCTGCTTGAGGAGGTGCTCGCGACGATCTTGCCGCAGGGCCGGCCGCGACGGATCGTCTATCTCCGCCGCCGCGACCGGCTGGCGCAGACCGTTTCCTACGCGCGGGCGAACTTGTCGGGCGTGTGGCGCAAGGACCAGGAGGAAGCGGGCGCGCCCAGCGTCGATTATTCGGAGGAAGCGCTCGAGTCTGCCGAGCGCGGGATCGCCCACCAGGAGGCGGGGTGGGAGCAGATGTTCGCCGAGCTGAAGATCGAGCCGCTGACAGTTTGGCACGAGGAAGCGCTGGCGGACGGCGATGCAGTCACGCGCGCGGTCGCAGATTATGTCGGCGTGTCGATCGACCCCGCGGCAGCGGTCGCGGTGCCGCCGATCGAAAAGCAGTCGGAAGGCGATTCGCGGGAATGGGCCGAGCGCTATGCGCGCTCGCGCGAAGTTCTGGCTGAATCAGGCGGGAGTCGCGAATGATCAGGTTCTTGCTTTGCTTCCTGCTGACCACGGTCCTTGGCGTGGCGCCGGCATTGGCCGAAACAACCCAGGAAGTCGTGAACAAGGCGCCCAACGGACTCGCTTTGACCCCGCCGATGGGGTGGAACAGCTGGAACCACTTCGCCTGCAACGTCAACGAGCAGGTCATCCGCGACACTGCGAATGCGATGGTCAGCTCGGGCATGCGCGACGCCGGCTATCAATATGTGGTGATCGACGATTGCTGGCAGGGTCCGCGCGACGCCAATGGGTTCATCAGCGCCGATCCGCAGAAATTCCCATCGGGCATCAAGGCGATCGCCGATTATGTCCATTCGCTCGGGCTCAAGTTCGGGATTTATTCCGACGCGGGGCGGCTGACGTGCGGCGGGCGGCCGGGCAGCCAGGGCCATGAATACCAGGACGCCATCACGTATGCGCGCTGGGGCGTCGATTATCTCAAATATGATTGGTGCAACACCGGAGACCGCAACGCGCAGGAGGCCTACACGCTGATGGCTGACGCGCTCCGCCGGAGCGGCCGCGATATCGTCTTCTCGATGTGCGAGTGGGGTACGGCCAGGCCTTGGCTCTGGTCGAAGAATGTTGGGAACCTGTGGCGCACCACCGGCGATATCTGGGACAGCTTTTCGACCAAGGACAAGGCGCACGACTGGGCGCACCCGGTGATCGAGATCGTCGACCTGAATGAGCCATTATGGCCGTTCGCGGGGCCCGGGCAGTGGAACGACCCCGACATGCTGGAGGTCGGTAACGGCGGGATGACTCCGGCCGAATATCGTTCTCATTTCTCGCTATGGGCGATGATGGCCGCACCCCTGATAGCCGGCAACGATATCGCGCACATGGATTCAACGACGAGATCGATCCTGCTCAACAAGGACGTGATCGCGATAGACCAGGACCCGCTCGGCGTGCAGGGCCATCGCGTAGCGAAGGACGGCGATCGGGAAGTGTGGGTAAAGCCCCTATCGGGCGGGGCCCGGGCGATCCTCCTGTTCAACCGCGGTGAGGCACCGACACGCATTCGCGCGACCGCGGATCAGCTGGGCTGGCCTGCGCACGTACGCGCGCGCGTTCGGGACCTGTGGGCTCATAAGAGTTCCGGTCGCTGGACCGGTTCGCTCGATGCAACCGTCGAGCCGCACGATGTCGCGATGTTCAGGATCGCGCCCTAGCCGCGCTCTCCGCGCTTCGCACCGTCCGGCAGCGCGTTCACCGCCGCGGCGTGATTGCGGATCACCATTTGCGTCGATGCATCGACGTCGAACACTCCGTACCATCCTTGCGGCTCGTGCGGCGGGTCGCCGACATAGCTGGTGTCGCCGGGCTGGAAATGATGGTCGGGATGCTGCGCTCTGCCTTCGCCGCTGAATGCCCAGAAATGCGTTCCGGCGACCGGCCCGCCAGCCTTCATGTCCGCGAGCGCGAGCTCGTAGATCAGCGAATAGAATCTGTCCCTGAACGTCGTCGGACTGCCTGGTTCGTAGCCAGTGTCGCGGGGGAAGCCGAATTCCTCGATGACGATCGGCTTGCCCAGCCGCTCGGCGATCGCGACCTGCCGCGCGAAATAGTCGCGGGTGTTTTTCTCGACCGTCGGCCAGGTGCCGGCCAGGTCCTTCGGGTCCGCCCAGTTCCAGTTCTGCGGCCAGATGTGCGCCGTCATGTAATCGATCGCGGGCGAGCTATGCGCGTCGAGCGCGCAGGCGTCGCTTTCGCCGCAGCCCTGCGTCCCCTCGCTCCCGGTCGATACCATGTGGTTGGGATCGATCGCCTTGATCAGGCGAGCCGTGCCGTCGATCCACTTGAGGTAAGCGGGCATGTGCCGCTTCACCGCTTCAGGAGACCCGCCCGGGCGCGGCTCGTTGGCGAGCTGCCACGCCTGGATCGCGGGGTCGTCACGGTAACGGCGGCCGGTGATGCTGTTGGTCCGGCCGACGACCGCTCGGACATAGTTGTTGAGGAGGGCGACCGCGGGCGGAGTGCCGTAGAAGTCGGAACTCATGTCGGGGAATTCCGGCCACGGGTGCGCGGGGTCGTTCATGTTGATGTAGCGGCCGCCGTTGACCCAGTAGAGGTAGGTCATGAACCCGCCGGACCATTCCCAGAAATTGGCGAGATAGATCACCGATTTGAGACCGCGCTTGCCGATCTCGGCGAGTGCGAAGTCGAGGCCTTCGAGCAAGGCGCGGTTGTACTTGCGGGAACGGTCGCGGAAAGTTGGCGTGACCGAATTCTTGAGCGGAGAATCCTCCGACGAGCCGAGAATCCGGATGCTCTGGATACCAAGGCCGGCGATCCGATCGAGCTCGCGCTTCAAGCGGTCGCGGTTGCCGTAGGGCGCGTCGGCCCCAAGATAGGCGGCGTACCACATGTTGGTGCCGACGTAGCGGTACGTACGCCCGCCATTCACCAGGCGCGTGCCCTGGCGCCGGACGAAGGCCGGCGAGGCGGCTCGACCCACCAAAGGCGCAGTTGCCAATGCGCCGGCCAGCGCGGAGCCGGCAAGGATGAGGTTGCGTCGGTTCAGCATGGTTTCCTCACTGCCGGTTCAGCAATTGGCGAAGCGTGGCGCGCATCCGCCCAAGCAGCTCCGGGGTTGGCTCCCCGAGCATCCCGCGAGCGTTCTCGGGCAAGTGCTCGACGGGGTCGCCATCGAGCGCGAAGACATAATGATCGAACACCATGCGCCAGACCGCGCGTTGCTCAGCTGGAAGCGTCCTGACCGCGTAGAGCGCGTGAAGCAACGCGTCGTAGGGACTGCCGGCTTCCGCCCGGCCTTCGTTCCACCAATAATTGATGAACAGATTGACCGCCTCGAGCGACTCCACCCCGTGCCACCAGTGAAAGGGGATGTAGATGGCGTCGCCGGGCTCGAGCTCGGCGACTTGGGCATGCTTGAGCGCGTCCCTGAACCGAGGAAACCGCTCGAAGTCGGGGTTGTGGGTGTCGACGAGACTGACGGGCGTGCCCGCAGGCGTGAGCTCGAACGGGCCGACGTACAGGTTCCCGAGCTGGTCGGGCGGGAACAACGTGAACCGCCTCCGGCCTGCGACCACGACGCCGATATTCTCCATCAAATCGTAATGGGGCGCGACGCGGATGCGGTTGCCGATCCACGCCCGCGCGACGACCCGCGGATCGACGAGGTCGGTCGCATTTTCCTTCTCGAAACCGGGCAACAGCACCGGCACTTCTTCGGACTGCACCGCGATTGCATAGGGGCGCTCGGTTCCACGGTCGCGAACCAACCGATCGAGAAACGAATGGAATGGCGTCATCGCGCGCTGGAAATTGAGCGCTCGATAATCGTCAGTGTAGAAGAACCGGCCCTCGATCTCCGGAGCGCCGACGATCGCGGCGACTTGCCGGTCACCGCAGTACCCCCGCAAATAAGCGATCAGCTCTTCATCGGACCGTTGGCCGGCGACGACGGCCGGCCAATCGGCGGCGACACCGCGCAGCACGGCGGGCTGGCCCAGTGGACGAATGCTTGCTTGGAATTTGGCGCTGTCGACGGCGGCATATTCGGCGATCGGCCGCATGCTGTGAGCCATCAGGAAGCGCGCCGCAGCGTCACGTTGCTCGCGCTGCCCTGCTGCTGAAGATAGTCGCGCTGCATCGGCATCATCGCCGCCGTCTGGGCGACGACGTCGCTGATGTGAGCGAGCCGCTGCAGCGTTTCGGAATCGGGAAGGATGTCGGCGGCGGGATGATAGTCCTTCGCCTCGGCGCCCTGACCGACCATCACCGCGAGCCAGCTGGTCTCGGTGAACAGCTCTTCATGCTCCCGGATGACGCGCCCGGTGCGGCGGAACATGTCGAGCTTGTAGGTGAGTCCCTCGGGGACCTCGAGCTCGCGGCAGTAGCGCCACAGCTCCTCGGGCCGTTCGTTGGCATGATAATGGAGGACCAGGAAGTCGCGGATGTCGACATACTCCTGGATGGTCAATCGGTTGTAACGCTCGATCTCGAGCTCGTCGAAGCGCCGCGTCGGAAACAGCGTCATCAGCCGGGCGATCCCGGTCTGGATCAGGTGGATGCTGGTGGACTCGAGCGGCTCGAGGAATCCGCCGGCGAGTCCGATCGCCACGACATTCTTGACCCAGGCCATCTTGCGGTGTCCCGCCTTGAAGCGAAGCAACCGTGGATCGGCAAGCGCGGTTCCATCCAGGTTCGCGAGCAGGACATCGGCGGCTTCGTCGTCGCCGATGTGCGCGCTCGAATAGACGTAGCCGTTGCCAGTGCGGTGCTGGAGCGGGATTCGCCACTGCCAGCCGGCGGGCCGCGCGGTTGAGCGAGTCAAAGGCTGCTGGTCATCGCTGCTTTCGCACGGCACCGCGACCGCCCTGTCACATGGCAGCCATTTGGACCAATCCTCGAACCCCGCCTGGAGCGTCTGCTCGATGAGGAGGCCTCGGAAGCCCGAGCAGTCGATAAAAAAATCGCCTTCGACACGCTGCTGGTCAGCGAGGACGACAGCCTCCAGGAATCCCGTTTCGCCGTTCTGGACGACATCGACGATGCGTCCCTCGGTCCGTCGCACGCCGAGCGCTTCAGCGCGCTGCCGGAGGTATCTTGCGTATAGCGAGGCGTCGAACTGGAAGGCATATGCTATGCGCGACAGCGGCGACCCGGTTTGGTCGGGGCGCGGGTGTGCGAAGCGGCCCGCAAGTCCGGCGACAACGCCCAGCGAATAGACATCAAGCGGCGTCTGATCGCCGGCCATGCGGCCTTTGAGCCAATGGTGGTGGAATTCGATCCCGAGCATGTCGAGTCCGTAAAAGCCGAACGGATGGACGTAGCTGTGACCGATCCGAGTCCAGTCGCGGAACTCGATGCCGAGCTTGTAGGTGGCGTTGGTCGAACGGACGAAATCGCGCTCGTCGATTGCCAGGAGCGCGTTGAACAGATTGATCTGGGGGATCGTCGCCTCGCCGACGCCGACCGTCCCGATTTCATCCGATTCAACCAGCTCGATCGAAAGATCGGGCATTTCACCAAGGATTTGCGACATGGCTGCCGCGGTCATCCAGCCGGCGGTCCCGCCGCCGACGATGACCACCTTGCGGATTCGGTCGCCCCTCACAAGACGATCTCGGCCGGCTGCACGGCGGCGCCGGTGGCTGCGCAGCACTGGTCGACGAATTCCTCATGGGTCGGCAAGCGCTGCGCGGTTTCGAGCATCGACTGGCGCATCTGCTCGAGCGCCTGGGCAACTTTGTTTTCGTCCAGCCCGTCGACGACCGGCTCATAGTCATCAGGGACGATGCCCTGGCCCAACATGACGGAGACCCAGCTGACGGTGTTGAACAGCTCGGCATCGGCGAAGACACGCGCCTTGTTTCGGAACTGCTCAATTCGGCCGGCGAGGCTGTCCGGAATGTCCATCGCGCCACAGCGCTTCCAGAATTCCGAATCGTCGCGCTTGGTCGCCTTGTAATGGAGGATGATGAAGTCGCGCACCCATTCGAACAGCGACTGAATCCGCCGGTTGTATTCGTCGCGCTCGATGGGGTTGAAGCGCTTGTCGGGGAAAAGGGCGATCAGGCGCGCGATGCCGGCCTGGATGAGATGAATGCTGGTCGACTCCAGCGGTTCGACGAAGCCGCTCGACAAGCCAAGCGAGATGACGTTGCGGTTCCAGGCGAGCTTCCTCCGGCCGGTCGCAAAGGAGAGTCGCCGCGGTTCGGCAAGCAGTTCGCCCTCGAGGTTCGAGCGCAGAACCTGCTCCGCTTCTTCGTCGGATATGAACGCGCTGCAATAGACGTGTCCGTTTCCCATGCGGTGCTGGAGCGGGATTCGCCACTGCCAGCCGCTCGAATGCGCGGTCGCGCGAGTGAACGGATCGAGCCTCCCGCCGTGGCTGCACGGCGCCGCGATCGCGCGATCACACGGCAGCCAGTGGGTCCAGTCTTCGTAACCGGTCTTGAGCGCTTGCTCGATGAGCAGGCCGCGGAAGCCCGAGCAGTCGATAAAAAGCTCACCGCCAACCACCTGGCCGTCCGCGAGCTGGACCTCCTCGACGTTGCCGTCTTCGGCGTGCACTCGGACGTCGACGATCTTGCCCTCGACGCGGCGAACCCCGGACTTTTCGGCATAGGCGCGCAGGAACCGCGCATAGAGCCCTGCGTCGAAGTGGAAGGCGTAGAGCATTTGGTTGAGCGGATATTGCGCGCCGCGTCCCGGCCGAACGAACTTGCCCTGCGCGGCGGCGACCGCGCTCATCGCCCAAGCGGAAACGTCAGGCAGCACGCGGCGCTGCCGCTCGCGCAAGTAAAGCTGGTGGAAGGGGATGCCCTGTAGATCCTGGCCGAGCGCCCCGAACGGGTGGAAGTAGCGGTGGTCGAGCGCGCCCCAGTTTACGAATTCGATGCCGAGCTTGAACGTCGCCTTGGTCTCGCGGACGAAGTCGTTCTCGTTGATTCCGAGCAGCGCATTGAAGCTGAGCAGCGGTGGGATGGTGGCCTCTCCCACACCCACGATCCCGATTTCCTCGGATTCGATCAACGTTGTCCGGGTGTAGCCATTGTTGAGGAAACGCGAGAGCGCGGCCGCGGCCATCCAGCCGGCGGTTCCGCCGCCGACGATCACGACCTCGCGAATGCTGTGTTCATTCATGGCTGTGCGCCCTGCCCCATTTGCAGGAATGTCCCGCGGTAGCTCGGCTGCGCTTGAGCGAGGGACTCATGCGCCTTTCGGCGGGATGAAAGTGCACGTTCCGCCTGCTCAGGCGTGACCGAGTCGGCTAGCGGGTCGATCCTGCGGGGCAGGAAGCCCTGGCCAAGCAGGACCGCGAGCCAACTGTCGCGCGCGAAAGTCTCCTCTTCGTAATAAGGGAGCCGCCCGCGCTCGGCGAAAAGCGACAGCGCGTGGGCGATCGACGGTGGCGGCTCGACCGCGGATGCCTCCTTCCAAAAGGGTTCGGAGCGCCGCGCCGTTACATAGTGCATGCAGAGGAAGTCGCGGACGCGGTCCGCTTCGGCATTGCACTGGCGGTTATATTCGGCCAGCTCGACGGGCGCGAAATCGCAGTCGGGCATC
>JBKPKF010000056.1:0-1797 GCA_046730995.1 Pseudomonadota bacterium | reverse complement strand
GCAAGCCAGATCGCGACCCCAGACAAGACCGTGAAGATCCCAAGCAGCACCTGGCTCCCGAAGGCCGAGTGGATAGCGATCGAGGTTCGGCGCCCGCCGGGTACCTCGCGCACCTTCCGGGCGAAGACGACCATCGCCGCGACCACCACCCAGGCCCACCAGCGGTGCATGAAGTGAATGAGATAGGGGTCGTTGGTCAGAGCCCAAAAGGTCCCGCGGCTCCAGTCGATCCCCTCCGGAAAGAAGCGGCCCTGCATGGCCGGCCAGTCAGAGGCGACCTGGCCTGCGTTGAGCCCCGCGACCCACGCGCCGAGCATGAACTGGATGAAGAGGATCGCCAGCGTGACGACGGCCGGTCGGGTCAGCTTCGAGGGCCGGTCCTTCCCGGTCGAGGCGAAACGCTTGAGGTCGAGGGCGACCCAGATCAGCGCGCTCATGATCGCCAAGGCCAGGAGCAAGTGCGCCGAGAGCCGAAAATGACTGACGTCCGTCCGCTGCGACAGGCCCGACATCACCATGTACCAGCCGAGCAGCCCTTGCGCTCCGCCGAGCGCGAGCAGGCCGATGACCTTCCAGCCGTAGCCCTTCGGGATCGCGCGCCTGACCCACAGCCACAGCAGCCCGGCGGCGAATATGAGGCCGATCAGCCGCCCGAGCAGGCGGTGCGCGAATTCCCACCAGTAGATGTGCTTGAAGGTCGCGAGCGTCATGCCCGCCGGACCGTTGATCTCAATATATTCGGGCGTCGCCTTGTAGAGGTCGAAGGCGCGAATCCAGTCCGCATGGCTGAGCGGCGGGATCGCTCCGGTGACCGGATTCCACTCGGTGATCGACAAGCCGCTTTCAGTGAGCCGAGTGATTCCGCCCACCACCACCATGGCGAAGACCATGAAGGCGACGAGGGATAGCAGGCGGGCGAGCGCCAGGGGCCTGGGTTGCACGGCGGTGTGTGCCGCAGCGGGATCTGAAACGGAGGCTGCCATCGGTGCCGCGCTTATTTGCCTGCGGCGAACCGAGGGGCAAGAGGCGACATTCGACGCATGTGATGTTGTAACTTCTCGGTTGGTCCGTTATATCGTTCCCGACAAATGCCCCAGCTATCGATCCCAACCGGCCGGCTCGACCGGATCGCCATGGGCGTATCCGGGCTGTGTCTGGTCCATTGCCTGGCGACCGCCGTGCTGCTCGGCCTGCTCGCGTCGGCCGGGGGATTCCTCGGCGCGCCCGTCATTCACGAGGTCGGCCTGACCCTGGCAATGTTCCTGGGTTCGGTAGCGCTCGTTCGCGGAATCCTCGAACATGGATTTATGATGCCGAGCGCGATCGGCGGACTGGGACTGGGAGTCATGGCGGGAGCACTCAGCCTCCCCCACGACGGCACGGAGGCAATTTACACAGTCGTCGGAGTGATGATTCTGGCGCTCGGGCACCGCCTCAACGTGATGGCATCGGAGTAAGACTATTATTGCCCGCGCCCGGCGCGGGGTCTATTTCAATCATGTTCATGGCACGGCACGATCATCAGCTTCACGAAGGTGAAGAGCTCCGCAAGGCGGCTCGCGAGCGGCTTACCAGGGAAGGCGAGCAGTGGACGGACATGCGCGCCGCCGTTTTCGATGCGCTCGCCGGGTTCGACAAGCCGGCTAGCGCCTATGATATCGCGGATGCCGTCTCGAAAACGCAGGGCAGGCGGGTCGCCGCCAATAGCGTCTATCGAATCCTCGACCTCTTCGTCGGAGCGAACCTCGCCCGGCGCGTGGAGAGCGCCAACGCTTATGTCGCGAACCAGCACCCCGA
>JBKPKF010000055.1:0-8617 GCA_046730995.1 Pseudomonadota bacterium | reverse complement strand
ACATCAGGTCCCATGCGACGCGCCGCGGTTTCGATGCGTTCATGGAGCGGACGATGGACGAATGGATAAGCCATACCGAGCGCACATCCCCAGGCAATGAGGGACAGAAATACTCCGATCGAGGCCTTCCCCGCCGGGATCAGCCCGCCGCTCGCCAAAGGCAGGATCATGATTGCTCCGGCTGCCCAAAGGGCGAAGCCGAACGCCATACCGAACAGCCAGCCCGCGCTCTTATCGTTTGCCGCCCGCCCGAATAGCCGGCCGTAAATCGCTCCGGCGGCCGCCATCAGCGGCAATCCTGCGCCGACGGTCACGATCTCCGACGTTCCAAGAATGCTGGCTTCGATCTTCAGCGATTGGAAGGCATAGAGCAGGGCGATTGCGGGCACGGTCGCCAATAGTCCGGTGATTGCACCGGCTAGCAGCGGACGCTGCGTCGGTCCCGGGTCATAGCCGTGCGCTCCCAGGAAGCCGGGCATCAGACCAGGATCTCTTTCAGAGCGGGGCACTCGCGATATTCGGGAACGTCGCGGTGCATTTCGATGAGGTGCCGGTAAGCGAGGCCGACGGCCCTGGGGTCGCGGTTGAGGTCGAACAATCCTACCGGATCGACCGTGCCGTTCGCCTCGCGGAGCGCCACGCCCCAGTCGATCTGGTCGGTCAGGCTGTACCAAGTGAAGCCAACCAGCGGCACTCCGGCGCCCCGCAGCAGCTGCACATTGTGCCATTGCCGCCAGAGCCACTGCGGGGCGTCCGAGGCGTCGATCCGGTTGGTCTCGGTATGCATCATCGTCCGTCGGTACCGCTCCCAATAATGGCTCGCGATCACATACCAGCCGAACAATTCGCCGAGCGCTCGCTTGTTACCGTCCTGGTCGATCAGTTTCTCGTTCCATTCGTAATAATCGACGCCGAGGATGGTCCGCCGCGGAATCTCGCGCGCCATGAACATCCGATAGTCCTGGTCACGGCCATGCTTTTTCAGTTCATCGGCCATGAGATCGCTCACGGGGTGGGCGTAGAGCAGGTCGAGCGGGAGGAACCGTCTCTCGTTTTCCAGCGCGGCGAGCGCCTGAATTTCAGGATCGGGGCAGCACGGCTGGTAGAATTCGCTGCTCTCGCTGTTGATGAATACGGCGTCAGGCCTCGCTTGCAGAATAGCGTCGGTCATTCCGACGCTCGCCGCGGCGAGATTGAATGCGGCAATGATGAACGACTTGTCGTCTTGCCGCTGCTCGTTCCATACGCCGTCAAGCGCGCTCATCCGCGCGCAGACGTACATCTCGTTGACCGGGGTATAGAAGCGAACCCACGGATATCTTTCCGCAAACGCCCCAGCATATTCCGTGAGCGCTGGTACAACCTCGGCGTTCTGGAAGTCTCCCAGCCAGTGCGGAACCCCAAAGTGGCACAAGTCGAGGATCGGCTCGGGACCCTTGGCCTCGAGGTCGGCCATTGCTTCGTCGATCAACCCCCAGTCATACCGGCCCGGCGCATTGTGGATGAGGTGCAGCGGCGGGCCGTAGCGGAGGTGCGAAACGCCGATCTCCCGAGCCAGCTCGAAGTCGCGCTGCCACAAATGGTAATGCTTCATCGTCTGCATTTCATCGCGCCGCCAGAGGCCATGCTCGATCGTCGGGTAGCTGCACTCGATTCCCGTTGCGAAAATGAAACTCGCGCCTGGCCTCTCGCGCTCGATGGCTCCGATTGGCCCGGACCGGCGCGGTGCGCAGCCGAGTTTCGGCGGCCTCCGAACCCGATAGCCGACGGGATGCGTATAAATCGAACCAACGGTGAGGCCGAAGATCGCATGGCCGAGAAGGAGTCCGCCCAGCTTCGCCGGCTCGACCCCACTGAGGTAGTTTCCCAAGCTCAGCCGAACGATGTCCTGGTGCAGGTGCATCAGCTCCAGCTGCGGGACGACGATCAGGATGGCGAGCAAAGCGGGCACGATCGCGAAGGCAAGACCCTGGAGCGATGGCGGCCATGTGAAGCGTGCCCAGAAGAAGTAAGCATAAAACAGTGCCCAACCGGCACCGATTAGCGCGTGGGCGGTAAGCCCCGCGAGCCACCATTCGATCGCCGAACCGTTGGGGAAGAACAAAGTCCCCAGCTGGCGAACCATGTCGAAACTCGACAATCCAACCAGCGCGAGCAGCCGAAGCGCCGCATCCCACACTATCGCTCCAGCTGCTCCGGCAAGGATCGCCTTGCGGAACGAGACGACCCTCAGCACCTCGCGATTTCCTCCTCTCGCTTGCCCGGTGAACGCACATCGCTAGAGGGCGTTGCCAAGCATGACCGCGTTCAAATCCGGCGATCCGCTCACGCTCAACCGCCTCTACGGCCGGTCAAGCGGGCACAAATTGCGCAAGGGGCAGCAGGAACTGGTCGATGCGCTCTTGCCGCAGATCGAGGTGCCCGCTGAAGGTGATATCACGGCGCGCCGGCTGTTCGGCGACGACCGGGCATTGCACTTCGAGATCGGCTTCGGCTCGGGCGAACATCTCGCATCGCGGGCCGACATGTTGCCCGACCACGGCTTCATCGGCGCCGAGCCGTTCCTCAACGGGGTCGCCGGAGCCCTTGCCCATATTCGCGATCAGCATCTCGGGAATGTTCGAATCTGGCGTGGCGACGCACTGGACGTGCTCCAGCGGGTGCCCGACGGCGCGCTCAGCTTTCTCTATCTCCTGCACCCCGACCCTTGGCCCAAGTCGCGCCACGCCAAGCGCCGGATGGTGAACGACCGGCCGGTCGACCTGTTCGCGGCCAAGCTTAGGCCCGGCGGCGAGTTCCGCCTCGCGACCGATGACCCGACCTACCTCAGCTGGTCGCTGATGATCATGCAGCGCCACGTCCATCAGTTCGATTGGCTCGCCGAAACACCCAAGGATTTTCTCGAGCCCTCCGGCGGCTGGATCGAAACGCGCTATGGCGCCAAGTCGCGCCGCGAGGGGCGCCGGCCCTATTATCTCCGCTTTCGCCGCGCCTGAACCGGCTCGAGCCGGAGCAGCCGACCGCCGAGGCCGTCCTCCAACAGATAAATCTCGCCGCGCGGACCCTGGTCGACCGCTCGGATGCGATGGCCCATCTCCCATTGGTCCGCCTTGCTCGCCTGGTCGCCGCGGATGCGCACATGGATTAGCGCTTCGCCGGACAATGCGCCGATCAGCGCATCGCCTTTCCATTGAGGGAACAGGGCGCCATCATAAATGAGCAGCGATCCCGGGCTGACCGACGGGTTCCACCAGACCTTCGGTTCTTCGAATCCCTGGCCCTTGTGGTCGTCGGGAATGTCGCGGCCGTCATAGTGGGAGCCGTAGGAGGCGCGCGGCCAGCCATAGTTGCGCCCTGGAAAGATCAGGTTGAGTTCGTCGCCGCCGCGTGGACCCATCTCCGTTTCCCACAGGCGTCCGTCCGGCGCGAATGCAATGCCGAGCAAATTGCGGTGGCCCAATGTGTAATATCGACCTCCGATCCGCTGGCCCTCGTCGGTCATATGGATGGTCTTCCCGAGGTCGCTGTTCCGATCCTGCGCCGGATCGAACTTGAAGCGCTCGCCGCTGGTCACGAACATCGTTCTGTCCGGCGCGAATGCGATCCGCTCAGAATAATGGTTGCCGCCGGAAACCTTCGGCTCCTGCCGCCAGATAATCCTGAAGCCGTCGATTCGCGGCTGGCCCTGGCCGAGGACGAGCCGTCCGTAACCGACCACCGCGCCGCTCGTGCCGTTCGGACCGGCTTCCGGATAACTCAGATAGATACGGTGGTTGCCAGCGAAGTCCGGATGGGCGACGACTTCGGCAAGGCCGCCCTGTCCTTCGACATGGACCGGCGGCACGCCTGAGACAGGCTGTTTGGCGCCAGTGGTCACATTAACCAGCCACAGCTTGCCGTACTTCTCGGTGACCAGCGCCGCGTTCGTCAGCCGGACGCCGGACCCAGGCAGGAAATCCATCGCCCAGGGCGAATCGAAAGTCGCCACCTCGGTCGTGGTGAACGGGCGGCCGGATTCGGCCGCGCTTGTCGGAGCCGAGGCGCCGCACGCGCCGAGCGCCAGGAAAATCGTCGCTTGAACGAGGCGCATCATCATTTGCCTGCTTACTCTTATGCCCCTCTCGGAGTTCCAGCGCGGGCGCAAAGGGCGTAGATTGAGACGCCAGGATTCCAATGAACCATTCCGGAGGATCGAGGCACCCATGACCAGGCGGGAGGAACCGTAGGTGAATTTGCTCGGGGCGGCCCGCCGCCCGCAGAACGACGCAAGGCGATCGAGTGGGCTCGAGGAGAGGGAGCTGCTCGCTCGCGTGCGCGAACGGAATTTGCACGCGTTTGAAAAGCTGTACCGGATCTATCAGCCGCGGCTGACGCGGTTTCTGTTCAACCTCGTGCAGCGCCCGCAATTGGTGGAGGAGGTTTTGAACGACACGATGATGGTGGTTTGGGACACGGCCGGCAGCTTTCGCGGGACAAGCAAATTGTCGACGTGGATCTTCTCGATCGCCTATCGCAAGGCGATCAAGGCCAGGCTGCGTTGGCCCGATCCGGTCGAAGACCAGACCTTCGACACGCGCGTCAGCAACGATCCGAGGCCTGATGAAGAGCTGCAGCAGCAGCGGCTGCACGATGCCCTTCTGAAAGCCATGGACGAGCTATCCGCCGATCACCGCGCCGTCGTCGACCTCACTTACTTCCACGGCATGGGCTACCGCGAAATCGCCGAAATCATGAACTGCCCAGTCGATACGGTGAAGACCCGCATGTTCCACGCCCGGCGGCGCCTCAAAGCCGCGATGTCGGGCACGATTTTCGACTGGCTTTAGGAATGAACCCGATGCCGGACCAACCACACGATCAGGCGGAAGAACTGCTTCCCTGGTATGCCACCGGCCAGCTGGACGCGGCGGACCGCGCCCTGGTTGAAAAGCATCTCGCTTCGTGCGCGCGCTGCGAGCGCCAATTGGCCGCCGAGCGCGCCCTGATCCACGAGTTCCAGGGGCTGACCCCCGAGATCGATACCGCGTGGGCCAAGCTGCGCGGGCGAATAGTAAATCAGCCGCGCAGCCGGCCTGGGATTGGCGCCGCCCTCGCCGAATTGTGGGAGCTTTTGAAGCGGCCGGCGGTCGCTGCGCTGGCGACCGCGCAGGTCGCCTTCCTCGCGATCGGCGCGACGATTCTGCAATGGTCCAGCCAGCCGACTTATGTCGCGCTCGGATCGGCTCCAGTCGCTGCGTCGGCGAACGTCATCGTCATGTTCCGTCCCGAGGTTCGGGAAGCAGAGCTTCGCGGCGCCCTGGAATCGAGCGGGGCATCCCTGGTCGGTGGCCCGACCGAGGCCGACGCCTATCTCCTGCACGTGCCGCCCAATGCGCGTCCCGCAGCTGTCGAAAAGCTACAGAAGAACGCGAATGTGACCCTGGCTCAACCGATCGACGGTCCGGACCAATGATGGGTCGCGGAATCTTGCGCTGCCTCGTCGCGATATGCCTGGCGACGCTTTCCACTTCGAATCCCCCGCCGGCAGCGGCGGCGGTCGCGGCGATTGCCCCTCCGGAGCGGCAGATCCTGGTCATGGTCCAGCACCCACTCGACCATTACCGTCCCAACGGCGCATATGGCGGCGGCTATGGCGATGGGGTCGCGCGAAGCGCCCGCGAGCGGCTTGCCCGGCGCATAGCCCGAGCTCACGGCCTAACGCTGGTCGACGCCTGGCCGATGCCGATGATCGGGCTCGATTGCTTCGTGATGGCCGTCCCCACCGGCCGCTCGACGGCCGCGGCCGTCGAGGACGTCTCGCGCGACGCCGATGTGCAATGGGCCGAACCGGCGCATACTTACGACACGCAGGGCACCTATGCATCGCCCAACGATCCGCTCTACCCTGCGCAGCCCGCGGCGAGCCAATGGCATCTTGCCGACCTTCACCAGCTGGCCACGGGTCGCGGGATCAAGGTCGCCGTGATCGATAGCGGGATCGAAGCTCGGCACCCGGATCTCGCGGGGCAACTCGTGGTCAACCGCAACTTCGTCGCGGGCCGCCCGGGGGCAATTGAACAGCATGGCACTGGGGTAGCCGGCATTATCGCCGCGAAAGCAAACAACGGCCTCGGGATAACGGGCGTTGCACCTGGATCTCGGATCCTTGGTCTCAGGGCTTGCTGGCAGCCGAACAACAGCCGTGCTGTCTGCGACAGCTTCAGCCTGGTGAAAGCGCTTTATTTCGCCATCGATCAGAAGGTGGACGTCATCAACATGAGCCTTAGCGGCCCGGACGATCGGCTGCTTCGACAGCTGATCGACCTCGCCCTCGAGCGGGGGTCTGCCGTCGTCGCCGCCTTCGACCGAAGGCGCGCCGACGGCGGATTTCCGGCGTCGGTCCTCGGGGTGATCGCGGTTTCGGACAGTGCCGTAGCCCCAGCGCGCGGGCATGTTTACATTGCGCCCGGCCGCGACATACCGACGACGCAGCCGGGGGATCGATGGTTTCTGGTCAATGGCAGTTCCTATGCCGCGGCACATGTCAGCGGACTCGTAGCGCTTCTTCGCCAGAAGCATCGGTCCGCTGGGTCGACTCTCGTTTCCGAACGGAACGGCACGATCAACGCCTGCGCCTCGCTCGTTCGGATCACGGGCGCCTGTGACTGCGCCTGCTCTCGAGCGAGGGTCGCGAGCTCCGCTCGCTAGCTGGATTGCCCGCGCCGTAATTGCAAGTTGCGCGCTGGGCTCCGCCGCGCCTGCGACGGCCGGGGTTGGTGCGGCCGTGTCTGTCTTCAGCGACTCCCGGCTTCGGGGTTATTCGTTGAGCGGCGGACATCCTGTCGGAACCATCGATCTGTCCTATGATGATCCAAGCGGCCTTTATGCTGCGACGTCGGTCAGTGCAGTCGCGAGCTCCTACGATGGGATCAAGCCGCTGGGACTTCAGTTGAATGGCGGATACGCCAAGCGTCTCGGCGGCGTCACTTTGGATTTCGGCGCAATCTATTCGAGCTACTCGCATTATTCGAGCAGGGAGTCGGCAAATTCGTACACGGAGATCTATGCGGGGGCGGCCTACAAGTTCCTGTCCTCCCGGATTGCTTTTTCTCCCCATTATTTCGAGGGCGACGCGAGGACGTTCTACGGCGAAGTCGACGCCAATTTCAGTCCCGCGCGCAAGCTTCACCTCACCGGCCATGCCGGCGTGCTGGTTCCGTTCAGCTATCAAGGCGAACATCCTGCACTACAATATGACTGGCGCTTCGGCATCAGCCGCGACGTTGCGCGTGCGTCCTTCCATTTGATTGGAAGCGGCGGCGGTCCAGGCCGGGATTATTACCGCGGTCATTCCAGAACTCGAAATGCTGTGGTTCTCGGACTTAGCTGGACACTATAGGAGCTTGCGCCATTCGAAGGCGTTGAACCCTTCGGAAACCCCGGACCACTAACCCTTGGTTGAGGCGGCGATTGAGAGAAATCGCCGCACGGGGATTTGTACCGCGTGTTCGGACAAGAGCGGGGCAGACAAAGGAGCTTTGATCATGAAGCACAAGATTGCTCTTGTTGCCGCGACCTTGATGTCGCTTTCTCCGGCAATGGCTTTTGCCCAGCCGGCCTCCGGCAGCATTTCACCAAATCACGCCACGGGACAACAAGTGGGTGGTGAGGACGGCCTGGAATGCGATGAGGGAGGTACGGCCCCGAGCCAGTCCGGACGGGACCCCGGTCCTGGTTCGCCCTTCCAAGAGGACAGCAAGTCAGGCGATCATTACGCGGGTGAACAGGCCGGCATCAACGATAAGAACACCGCGTCTGTGTCGCAGTATGATCTTGCCTGTTTTAAGGGGCCGGATAGCGCGTAAGCGATCGGGACTGGCCCGCGCCCCTGCGGACCAGCTCAAGGCTGGCCTGCCTTGCCCCCAGGCGGGCCAGCCGCTTCCACGAAGGACCTTCGGCTTGCGCGCCGTAACTGATTTCCTAAGTCCAGCCTGAAGGGCCCTGCAATGCAACAATGCAGCCTCCTCTCTCTCGCCACCGCGGTTCCGCCGCACGTGGTCGAGCAGGCCGAGGCCAAGATAACGGCGCGCGAAGCTTTCGGCGGGAAGAAGGCCCTGTTCGACCGCCTTTCCGGAGTGTTCGACAATGCCGGGATCGCCAAGCGCCATATCGTTGCCCCGTTGAACTGGTACATGCAGGGGCATGGTTGGCGCGATCGCAACGCAGTCTATCTCGATGCGGCCGAGAGGCTCTTCATCGAAGCGGCCACGAGCGCGATCGAAAAGGCAGGACTTACCCCGGATCAAATCGACGGCGTTGTCGCCGTCTCGACGACCGGAATCGCAACCCCCAGCCTTGAAGCACGCGCCTTCGCGAAGGTCGGCTTCCGTTCGGATGTCCGCCGAGTGCCGGTGTTCGGTCTCGGCTGCGCTGGAGGGGTTAACGGGCTTTCGCTAGCGGCCCGGCTGGCTTCGGCCGATCCCGGGAGCATGTGGCTGTTCGTGACCGTCGAGACTTGTTCGATCTCGATCCGGCTCGACAGTGACGATCCCGCCGCGGTTGTTGCGACGGCGCTATTCGGAGACGGAGCGGCTGCCGCGGTTGTAACCAGCGGCTTGCACAGCCTGGCGCGCATTTC
>JBKPKF010000054.1:0-3782 GCA_046730995.1 Pseudomonadota bacterium | reverse complement strand
CGTAGGTCACGAGCGCGATGAAGGCCGAGCGGTTGGGGTCGTATTCCAGCCGCTCGACGGTCGCGGGAACGTCCCAGGTGCGCCGCTTGAAATCGACGATGCGATAGCGCTGCTTGTGACCGCCGCCGATGCCGCGCGAAGTCACATGGCCCTTGTTGTTGCGCCCGCCCGTCTTGGTCTTGCCCTCGGTGAGCTTCTTGACCGGCTTGCCCTTCCACAGGTTCGCGCGGTCGACCAGGATCAGGCCGCGGCGGGCCGGCGAGGTCGGCTTATATTGCTTGAGTGCCATTATGCCGGGATCCCTTGCGTAACGTCGATCGACTGACCTTCGGCCAGACGAACGATCGCCTTCTTCACGTCCGAGCGCTGGTAGGGCTTGCCCTTCCACCGCTTGGTCTTGCCCTTCGAGTTGATGGTGTTCACACCGAGCACGGTGACGTTGAACAAGGCTTCGACCGCAGCCTTGATCTCCGGCTTGGTTGCCCTGGGAGCGACCCTGAACACGACCGAATTGGTTTCCGACAACATGGTCGACTTTTCGGTGATGTGCGGTGCGAGCACGATGTCGTAGTGGCGCGCGTCCGGCGCCTGCTGTTGCTTCTTAGCCATTGAACCGGGCCTCCAGCTTCTCGACCGCGGCGCGGGTCAGGACGAGCGTCTCGTGGCGCATGATGTCGTAGACGTTGGCGCCAACCGCGGAGAGGAGGTTGATGCTGTCGAGGTTGGACGACGCGCGGGCGAAGCCAACATTCAGCGCGTCGCCATCGATGACGAGCGCCGTCTTTCCGAAGCCGAGCTTGCTCAGCTGCGATTTCAGCGACCTGGTCTTCGCTTCGGTGACGTCGAGATTGTCGAGGACGATGATCTTGCCCTCCTTCGCTTTCGACGACAGCGCCATTTTCAATCCGAGCGAGCGAACCTTCTTGTTGAGGCTCGAAGTGAACACACGGGCGCGCGGACCGTGGGCCTTGCCGCCGCCGACGAAAATCGGCGCCCTGCGGTCGCCGTGACGGGCGGTGCCGCCACCCTTTTGGCGGCCGTATTTCTTGCCGGTGCGGGCGACGTCGCTGCGCTCGCGGGCCGCGCGTGCCGGAGCACGCCGATTGACGAGCTGCCAGGTGACGACGCGGTGAAGGATGTCGGCGCGCGGCTCGACGGCAAAAATCTCGTCGTTGAGCTCGATGTCGCCGCCGGCCTTGGCGTCGAGGGTCTGTACCTTGACCTTCATCTTAGCTTTCCTTGCTCTCGTCGGCGTCGGGAGCAGGCTTGATGCTGTCCTCGGCCGCGCTGGCCTTTTCATTTTCTGCGGTCTGGGCCGCGTCGGCTGCTTCAGCTTCAGCCGCCTCGGCAGCTTCAGCCTCGGCTGCGGCGCCGGCTTCCTGCTCGGCGGCGATCGCGGCGACTTCCTCGTCGCTCGGGAGCGCCGGGATTTCATGGACCGCGGCGTCATCGACCAGGCCGGCCTCCGGGACCTCCAGCTCTTCGATCTTCCGCCCTTCGACTATGCCTGCGGGATAAGGCGCGGCGTCGGGGCGCGGCAACTTGATCGCGTCCTGGACGGTCAGCCAGCTGCCCTTGTGGCCCGGAACCGAGCCCTTGATGAACAACAGGCCGCGAATAGGATCGGTACGGACGACTTCGAGGTTCTGCTGGGTGCGATTGCGCGCACCCATGTGGCCGGCCATCTTCTTGTTCTTGAAGACTCGGCCCGGATCCTGGCGGTTGCCCGTAGAACCGTGCGAGCGGTGCGAGACCGAAACGCCGTGGGTCGCGCGAAGACCGCTGAAGCCCCAACGCTTCATCGCGCCGGCAAAGCCCTTGCCCTGCGTGACGCCGGCGATGTCCACCAGCTGTCCCGGAACGAAGTGGTCGGCGCTGATATGCGCCCCGATGTCGAGCAAAGCGTCTTCGGCGACTCGGAATTCCGCCACCCGCGCCTTGGGTTCGACCTCGGCCTTGCCGAAGGCCGCACGCTGCGGCTTGGAGACATTCTTCGCCTTCGCCTTGCCCGCGCCGAGCTGGACGGCGGTATAGCCGTCGCGGTCCATTTCGCGGCGGCCGACAACCTGCACGTCGTCCAGCTGGAGCACGGTGACGGGCACATGCCGACCGTCCGCCTGGAACAGGCGGGTCATTCCGACCTTCTTCGCGATCACGCCGGTGCGCATGACCAAACTCCTCCACAGAGGCACACGGGGCCTTCCCCGGGTGCGTGAAGCCCAATCAACTTTTTGCGTGCCCCGCCTGGGCTAGTGCTCCTTCAAAAGGAGCGGCGGGGACGCAGCCCGGAGCTAACCTCCGGCGGTATCACCCATATCGAACCGGCACTTAGGCCAGCCTGATCTCCACATCGACGCCAGCGGCGAGATCGAGCTTCATCAAAGCGTCGACCGTCTGCGGCGTCGGCTGCACGATGTCGAGCAGCCTCTTGTAGGTCCTCACCTCGAACTGTTCGCGCGACTTCTTGTCGATATGCGGCGAGCGGTTGACGGTGAATTTCTCGATGCGCGTCGGAAGGGGAATCGGACCGCGGATAAGGGCACCCGTGCGACGCGCCGTGTCGGCGATGTCGCCAGTCGCCTGGTCGAGCACTCGATGATCGAACGCCTTCAGGCGAATCCGGATGTTCTGCGTTTCCATGTCCCTACCGATGCGAAAGAGCCGACGAACCGCTGCTAAGAGCCGCGGCCCGCTAACCTAACCAAACTCAAAAGCGAACCGCGCGACCCTGATCAGAATCGCGCGGTTGGCGCCCTATATTACTTCGAGATGTTCGCGACAACCCCTGCACCGACGGTGCGGCCGCCTTCGCGGATCGCGAAGCGGAGACCCGGGTCCATGGCGATCGGGGCGATCAGCTTGACGCCCAGATTCACATTGTCGCCCGGCATCACCATTTCGGTGCCCTCGGGGAGCACCACCTCGCCGGTGACGTCCGTCGTCCGGAAGTAGAATTGCGGACGATAGTTGGCGAAGAACGGCGTGTGACGGCCGCCCTCGTCCTTCGACAGGACGTAGACCTCGGCACTGAAGTCGGTGTGCGGAGTGATCGAGCCGGGCTTGGCCAGGACCTGGCCGCGCTCGACGTCCTCTCGGCCGACGCCGCGCAGGAGCGCGCCGATGTTGTCGCCAGCCTGGCCCTGGTCGAGCAACTTGCGGAACATTTCAACGCCGGTGACGACAGTCTTCTGGGTGTCGCGGATGCCGACGATCTCGACTTCCTCGCCAACCTTGATGACGCCGGTTTCGACACGGCCGGTAACGACGGTGCCGCGGCCTGAAATCGAGAACACGTCCTCGATCGGCATCAGGAACGGCTTGTCGAGCGGACGGTCGGGCTGCGGAATCCACTCGTCGACCGCAGCCATGAGCTTCAGGATCGATTCCTTGCCGATCTCCGGATTCTTGTCCTCGAGCGCGGCGAGCGCCGAACCGGTGATGATCGGAATATTGTCGCCGTCGAAGTCGCGCTTGGAAAGCTCCTCGCGGATTTCGAGCTCGACCAGCTCCAGAAGCTCGGGATCGTCAACCTGGTCGACCTTGTTGAGGTAGACGACCATCGTCGGAACGCCGACCTGCTTCGCGAGCAGGATATGCTCCTTGGTCTGCGGCATCGGGCCGTCGGCGGCGGACACGACCAGGATCGCGCCGTCCATCTGGGCGGCGCCGGTGATCATGTTCTTCACATAATCGGCGTGGCCCGGGCAATCGACGTGCGCATAGTGGCGCTTGGCGGTCTCATATTCGACGTGCGCCGTCGAAATGGTGATCCCGCGCTCGCG
>JBKPKF010000053.1:0-11926 GCA_046730995.1 Pseudomonadota bacterium | reverse complement strand
GCGTCGGCGAGGCGACGATCCCGTCGATCAAGATGTTCAACGACGCCCTCGGCATCGACGAAGCCGAGTTCCTCGCCGCGACCGGCGGAACGTACAAGCTCGGCATCGCCTTCGAGGGCTGGGGACGGCCGGACCAGGGCTACGTCCACGCTTTCGGCCTGGTCGGCAGCGCGCTCGGCGTGGTGCCGTTCCATCATTACTGGCTTAGGGGGCTGAAGCTCGGCATCTCGAAGCCGCTCGGCCATTACGTCCTGCATACACTGGCCATCGCGGCCAACCGCTTCGCGCATCTCAGCCCGCCGCCGGACAGCCCGCTTCCGCCGTTACCCTACGCATTCCATTTCGACGCGAGCCTGTATGCCAAATTCCTGCGGGGATTCGCGGAGCAGCGCAGCGTGATTCGCCAGGAAGGCCGCATCGTCGCGGTCGAGCGCAACGGCGAGAGCGGCGACATCGACGCCGTCGTGCTCGCCAACGGCACGCGAATATCGGGCGACCTGTTCATCGATTGCTCGGGATTCCGCGGCCTCCTGATCGAGCAAGAGCTCGAGGCCGGGTTCGAGGATTGGTCGGAATGGCTGCAGGGCGATCGCGCGATCGCGGTGCCGTGCGCTCGCGTTGAGCCGTTGATCCCGCTGACCCGCTCGATCGCGCGCAAGGCGGGCTGGCAATGGCGCATCCCGCTTCAGCACCGGACCGGCAACGGCTACGTGTTCAACTCGAGCCACATCAGTGAGGATGAAGCTGCGGCAACATTGGTTGCCAACCTCGACGGTCGGCAGATGGCCGAGCCGCGCACGATCCGCTTCAAGACGGGCCGTCGGAGTAAGACCTGGGTGCGCAACGTAGTCGCGATTGGGCTCTCGTCGGGATTCATCGAGCCGCTGGAATCGACCAGCATCCACCTGATTCAGACTGCGGTCACGCGGCTGGTGGACTTGCTTCCGGCCGGAGCGATCACCGATGCGACGCGCGAGGACTACAACGTCCGGTCAGCGTTCGAGATGGACCGTATCCGCGACTTCATCATCCTCCACTATCATGCCAATCAGCGCGAGGGCGAACCCTATTGGGACGGGTTGCGATCGATGTCCGTGCCGGAATCGCTCCAACACAAGATCGACCTCTTCCGCTCGACGGCGCGCGTGGTCCCAAGCTTCGACGAATTGTTCGACACCCGCGCCTGGATCCACGTGATGATCGGCCAGAACATCATTCCCGAGACCTATCACCCGATCGCCGATTTGCTGCCCGAGCCCCGGCTCAAGGAGTTCCTCGATGGGCTCGAACGCGCGCACCTGCAGCAGGTCGCCCAGATGCCCGACCATGGCGAATTCGTCGCTAAGTTCGGCCCGATCAAGCGGGAGTTGGTGCCGGCATGATTCTCGCTGCCGTGCTCGCGCTCGCCGGTGTGGCGGCCACCCCCAGCTATCGCGCCCGGTTGCCCGAAGACGAGGTCATCTATTTCCTCATCCCGGACCGGTTCGAAAACGGCGACCCGTCGAACGATCGCGGCGGCCTCACCGGCGATCGGCTCGCGACTGGCTACGACCCGGCGCACAAGGGATTCTTCCACGGCGGCGACCTCAAGGGCCTGACCGGACGGCTCGATTACATCAAGGGCCTCGGAGCGACGGCGGTGTGGGTCGCGCCGGTCTTCCAGAATAAGGCGATCCAGGGCTCGCCCGGGCAGGAAAGCGCCGGATATCACGGCTATTGGATCACCGACTTCACTCGAGTCGATTCCCACCTGGGCACTAACGCCGACTTCAAGGTGCTGGTCGACGCGGTCCATTCGCGCGGCATGAAATTCTACATGGACATCGTCGCCAACCACACCGCCGACGTCATCCAGCTCACCGGCTGCAAGAGCGGCGTCGAGTGCGATTACCGCAGCATCGCCGATTATCCCTACCAGCGCCGCGGAGGGGTGAGCGGCGCGCCGATCAATCCGGGCTTCGACGGCAGCAATTTCGCGAAGCTCAGGGACCCGAGCTACGCTTATGGAGTGAGCGTTCCCGCGGCCGAGCGGAACATTAAGGTCCCGGCTTGGCTCAACGATCCGATCTATTACCACAACCGCGGCAATTCGACGTTCCGGGGGGAATCGAGCCTGATGGGCGATTTCTTCGGACTCGACGACATCTTCACCGAGCATCCGCGCGTAATCCGCGGGATGATCGACATATATTGCGGATGGATCACAAGGTACGGCGTCGACGGCTTCCGAATCGACACCGCGCAGCACGTCAATCCCGAGTTCTGGCAGAAATTCGTGCCCGCGATGCAGGCTTGCGCCCGCAAAAAGGGCATTCCTAATTTCCACATCTTCGGCGAGGTCGCGACGAGCGACATGGATCCCGCTCACACGGCGGTGAACACGAGGGTCGACAAGCTTCCGAGCGTCCTCGATTTTTCCTTCACCCGGGCGGTAGTCGACGTGGTGTCTGGTACCGCCGGCACCGACGAGCTCGAGAAGCTGTTCCGCGCCGACCCGCTTTACGAAGGCGGAGCCGCCGCGGCACGGCGGCTGCCGACCTTCCTTGGCAACCATGACGCGGGCCGCTTCCCGATGCTGGTCAAGCATTTCCTGCCGAAAGTCAGCGACGCTGAATTATTGCGGCGGGACATGCTCGGCCACGCCATGCTTCTCACTTTGCGCGGCGTGCCGACCATCTATTCCGGCGACGAGCAAGGATTCGTCGGCAAGGGCGGCGACCAGGATGCGCGGCAGGATATGTTCGCGAGCAAAGTCGCGACCTACAATGAGGATGGGTTGCTCGGGACGAGCTCAACGACAGCGCGGGCCAATTTCAACCCCGACCACCCGCTGTACCGCGAGATCTCCGAGCTCGCTCGGATCCGGACGAGCCATCGCGCGCTGACCCGGGGGCGGCAAGTCGTGCGCTATTCGCAGGACAAGCCCGGGCTTTTCGCGGTCTCGCGCTTCGATCCGTCGAGCGGTCGGGAGATTCTCCTGCTGTTCAATAGCTCGACGAGCGCGATCCGCCAGAATGTCAGGGTCGAGGTTCGTTCTCTGGCCTTCGATGCCCTGGCCGGCTCTTGCCCGGCGGCGGCTTCGGCTCCGGGAACAGTGAGCATCGAGCTTCCGCCGCTAGCCTATGCGATCTGCAATGCTCGCTGAGGGCGTGAGCACGGACAAGGCCGCCGCGACCGCCCAACCATGGTGGAAAGGTGCGGCGATCTACCAGATCTATCCGCGCAGCTTCGCGGACTCGAACGGCGACGGCATCGGCGACTTGCCGGGGATCATCGCCAAGGTCGATTATGTCGCGAGCCTCGGCGTCGATGCGATCTGGTTGTCGCCTTTCTTCACGTCCCCGATGCGCGACTTCGGCTATGACGTTGCCGATTATACTGGCGTCGACCCGGTCTTCGGGACGCTTGAGGATTTCGACGCCCTCGTCGCGAAAGCCCACGCTCTCGGCCTCAAAGTCATAATCGACCAGGTCTATTCCCACAGCTCCGACCAGAATGAATGGTTCCTGGAGAGCCGGTCGAGCCGGGATAATCCAAAAGCCGACTGGTACGTGTGGGCTGACGCCAAGCAGGACGGCTCTCCGCCAAGCAACTGGCAGTCGGTCTTCGGCGGGCCGGCATGGACGTGGGACGCCCGGCGCGGCCAATATTATTTGCACAATTTCCTCCCCGAGCAGCCCGACCTCAACCTTCACAATCCGGCAGTCCAGGATGCGGTGCTCGGGGTCGCGCGCTTCTGGCTCGACCGCGGGGTCGACGGCTTCCGGCTCGACGCGATCAACTTCGCGATGCACGACCCGCAATTGCGCGACAATCCCCCCGCTCCCAAAGGGGGAAGGCGGACTCGATCATTCGACTTTCAGCAGCACCTCTACAATCAATCGCACCCGGACATCGTTGGGTTCCTGAAGCAGCTTCGCGCCGTCGTCGACAGCTATGGCGACCGGTTCACGCTGGCCGAGGTCGGCGGCGATCATGCATTGGGTGAAATGCGGGCCTTCACCCAAGGTCATCGGCGGCTCGACAGCGCCTATGGTTTCGACTTCCTCTATGCCGAGGCGTTGACTCCGGCCCTTGTCGCTAAAGCCGCGACGGACTGGCCCGAGAATGCCGGCTGGCCGACCTGGGCGTTCGAGAACCACGACGCGCCGCGCGCCATTTCCCGCTGGTCGCGCGGTGTTCATGCCGAGCAGCTCGCGCGCGCCAAAATGCTGCTGCTTTGCTGCCTGCGCGGCTCAATCATCCTGTATCAGGGCGAGGAGCTCGCACTGCCGCAAGTGGATGTGCCGTTCGAAAAACTGCAGGACCCCGAAGCGATTGCGAACTGGCCGCACACCTTGAGTCGTGACGGCGCGCGCACTCCAATGGCTTGGAACGCCGACGCGCCGAACCTCGGTTTCTCGACTGGCGAGCCCTGGCTCCCAGCGGGCGGGAGCCACCGCTCGCTTGCTGTCGACCAGCAGGAGGGCCGCGACGGTTCGACGCTCGAATTCACGCGCAAATGCGTCGCGCTGCGCAATTCGCACGCAGCCCTCCGCAGCGGGTCGATGCGCATCGTCGAAGCCGGCGACGCCGTGCTCGTGTTCGAACGCGCGATCGGCCGCGACCGGTTGCGCTGCATCTTCAACCTCTCCGGGCAAGAGACCCGCTTCGATGCCAGCGGCAAGATTCTTCTCGGCACAGGCCAGTTTGATGGCGGCATGCTCGGGCCTTATGCCGCGCTCATCGAGGAAATCTCATGACACTCTGGCGTGTGCTTGTCGCGTTCGCCCTCTGTTGGTTAGCCGTACCCGCCGCTGCGCAAGACGTCGCCCAAGCTCCGCCCGGTTCGCAGGTCGTCGCAAGCCAAGACTCCCCGTCCCGAGCCATCCATGTCGACGTCACAGTCAATGCCGAGGGCCGCGTCGGATATATGATTTCGCGGCAAGGAAAGCCGGTCATCGCCGAAAGCCGGCTCGGTTTCCTGTTCACCGATGCGCCGGAAATGCTGCGCAACTTCAAGGCCGTCGGACACACGACGCGGAGCTTCGACCAGACCTGGGAGGAGCCTTGGGGCGAATATCGGACTATCCGCAACCGCTACAACGAGCTCGCGATCAGCTTCGACGAGCAAAATTGGCTGAAGCGCCGGATGACGGTAGTTTTCCGCGTTTACGATGATGGCGTCGGGTTCCGCTACGAACTGTTTGCCGCGCCCGGCTTCACTCATGCGAACATCGCCGACGAGCTGACCGAGTTCAACGTTGCCGAGCCCGGCACCGCCTGGTGGGACGAAGCTCTCGAATGGAACCGCGAGGAATATCTCTATCGACGCACGCCGATCGAGGAGATCGGAACGGCCCAGACCCCGCTGACGATCCGGACGCAAAGCGGGCTCCATTTGTCGTTCCACGAGGCCGCGCTGGTCGATTATTCGGGCATGGACCTGCGGCGGGTCCAGGGCCGGGTCCTAAAAGCGAATCTCATGCCATCCTCGGCGGGGCCAAAGGTCAGCCGCAACCTGCCACTGGCGACTCCTTGGCGGGTGATCATGATCGCGCCCGACGCCCCTGCCCTCTACAAATCGGCTGAGATCGTCCTCAATCTCAACGAACCCAACCGGCTCGGCGACGTCAGCTGGGTGAAGCCGATGAAATATGTCGGAATCTGGTGGGCGATGCATCTGGACAAGGCGACGTGGAACAGCGGGCCGAAGCATGGCGCGACCACCGCCAATGCCAAGCGCTACATCGACTTCGCTGCCCGCAACGGGTTCGGCGGAGTGTTGATCGAAGGCTGGAACAAGGGCTGGGACGGCGACTGGTTCGGCCGCGGTTTCGAGTTCAGCTTCACCGAGCCCTATCCCGATTTCGACCTCGCCGAGGTCGCGCGCTACGCAAAGTCCAAAGGAATCGCGATCATCGGCCATCACGAGACCGCGGGGAACATCGCCAATTACGAGAAGCAGCTTGGGCCCGCGCTCGACCTTTACCAGAAGCTCGGCATCCATGCGGTGAAGACCGGCTATGTCGCCGACGCGGGCGGCATCCAGGCGCTGGGGCCCGACGGCAAGATCCATTTCGAATGGCACCAGGGCCAGGTGATGGTGAACCATCATTTGAAGGTCGTGAAGGAGGCCGCGAAGCGGCAGATCGCGGTCAATCCGCACGAGCCGTTGAAGGACACGGGCCTCCGCCGCACCTACCCTAACTGGATCAGCCGCGAGGGCGAGCGCGGAATGGAATATAACGCCTGGGGCAACCCCAAGAACCCTCCAGAGCATGAGGCGAACCTGGTCTTCACTCGGATGCTGTCGGGGCCGATGGACTTCACGCCCGGGATCCTCAGCCTCAAGGGCAAGGGCGACACGCAGATTCTCTCGACGCTCGCCAAGCAGCTCGCGCTCTACGTCGTCATCTATTCGCCGGTCGAAATGGCCGCCGACCTGCCCGAAAATTACGAGGCTAACCCCAAGGCCTTCCAGTTCATCAAGGACGTGGCGGTCGACTGGGACGATACGCGCATGCTCGCCGGCGAAGTCGGCGACCTCGCAGTCATCGCGCGGAAGCAGCGCGGGTCCTCGACCTGGTTCCTGGGAGCGGTCGGCGACGAGGAGGAGCGCCGCTTCGATGTCGCGCTCGGCTTCCTCGAGCCCGGGCGCCGTTACCGCGCCGAAATCTACCGCGATGGCGACGATGCCGATTACCGCACCAATCCGCGCGCGATGATCATCGAACAGCGCATCGTCGGCTCCAAAGATCATATGGCCATGCGGATCGCTCCGGGCGGCGGGGCGGCGGTGCGTTTCGTAAAGCTCGGCAAATGATCGGTCGCCTCGTCGGCGCGCTGCTCCTGACGCTTGCGACCCCCGCGGCTGCGGCGCGCCTGCAGCCGATTCACGTTGCCGCCGGCCGCATCGTCGACCTCGGCATCGTGCAGTCGAAATACACCGACCCGCGGCGCGTCGTCGTGTGGCTCCCCGACAGCTACCGGCCGCGTGGGCCCAAATATTCCGTGCTTTACATGCACGACGGCCAGAACCTCTTCGACAAGGCGACGGCCGGTTACGGCATGGAATGGGAGATCGACGAGCATCTCTCGAAGCTCATCGCCTCCGGCAAGGTCCGCCCAGCGATCGTCGTCGGCATTTGGAACACGCCCAAGCGGCTCCAGGAATATGTCCCGTCCAAGGCGTTCACGACGCTTCCGGCCGATTATCGCGAAAAGGTCCGCGCGCTCTACGGCGGCGATCCCCTGTCGGACGGCTATTTGAAGTTCCTCGTCAATGAATTGAAGCCGAGGATCGACGGCCGCTTCAACGTTCGTACCGACCGCCCCAACACGGTGATCATGGGTTCGTCGATGGGTGCGCTCATCTCGCTTTATGCGATCGACGAATATCCAAAGGTCTTTGGCGGCGCGGGGATGATGTCGACCCATTGGCCCTTGGTCATCAATCCCGACGGCAAGCCGGTCAGCGAGCAGGATTATGAGATCGTTTCCGCGACCTTCGAAAATTACCTCGCGCCCGCTTTGCCTGACCCCAAGACGCACAGGCTCTATTTCGATCATGGCACCGAGACTTTGGACGCGGTTTACAAGCGCTACCAGGATCGGGTCGACGGAGTCGTTCAGCGGCGCGGCTATGTGCAGGGAAAGAACTGGCTGACCCGCAATTACCCGGGCCAGAAGCATAATGAGATCAGCTGGGCCTCGCGGGTCGACGTCCCGCTCCAGTTCCTGCTGCCGCCGCTCAAGCGGAGGTGAAGCAAACCGCAGTGTCTGCTTTCGACCCAAAACGCACATCGGAATTGGGCTGAATCGTGCCAAGTTCCAGCGCCCTGGAACTATGGGCAGGCTCGCTGACATAGCGCGGCGCGGGATGATCTAAACTGTTGGCAGGCTGGGCCAATATTGGTTGCGGGATCGATGTCGTCCTCAGCGCGGGTTCCGGTCTCCCAGCCTGCCGTTCGAAGCGGAGAGTCAACTTGCCGCTAATGGTGGTTGGCCTCCGTTGTTAGATTTGTCGTAGAAGTGCCACGGTACGGATCGTAACGCTCTCCAGACTTCCACATCGCAATCATCGTTACGGCGAGTTTTCGCGCGACGGCGACTTGCACGCCGCCCTTTCCCAGCCGCCCGGCGAGGAGAGCAGCCCAAGCCGTTAGCGTCGAGTTGCCATGTCGAAGATGATGCTGGGCTGCAGTCGTAAGATAGGACCTAGTCATTCCGTCACCCATTTTGCTGATTCGGAGTTTGGTCATGCTTTGGCCTGACTGACGAACCATTGGAACGAGGCCCAAATAGGCGCCCACATCCGCATTTCGCCGAAAGCGGACCGGATCCTCAATCGTACTGTAGAAAGATAACGCGCAGATTGAACCTACACCGGGGATTTCGAGAAACCCGCGGCAAACGGGATTGTCGGTCGCCAATTTGTCGAGCTTCTTGTTCAGACCTTCAATATAAGTACGGATGGCTTCGCTCAACACGAGCAGGGGCTCAACGTCTTCAGTCAAATCGATCTTTTCAATCTTCCGCATACGCTTAAGCTCATCGGTGACGTTTTTCCTGAGATTCATTGCTGATGAGCAGTGTCTCAATTGGCCCCCATTGAGGCGAAAAAGGGATCGCATGGTACCCTCCGCTGCGACCCGGATTCTCAGTAGCCTTTGGCGTGTAACCAGAGTCGATTTGAGACGCTGGCATTCAGAACCCTTAAGGTGAACTTCCGAAACCGACCCTCGGCCAAGTCGTGCTATGTCCGCCAGGCCTCTGGCATCATTCTTGTCGGTTTTGTTCTGACGGATCGTGAGAAACTTGTTGGCTTGCCTCGTATTGAATATCGCCACTTGATAGCCAAGCTTTCGTAGCGATCGAGTAAGTGGAATTGCCGAGGAACCAGCTTCTAGACCAATCAACTGTATCTGGCTCTTCGCTCCCTTCAGAAGAGCATGAAGTGCGACAGCTTTGGTCGGAACCACATGCTCGAAGACGACCTCCCCTTGATCGTCGATGGCGCAGACCATCATTGCGTCTGCTCCCACATCGAGGCCGACCCATAACCGTGTTCGCGACATTATCTCTCTAACCGAGGCCGTTGCGGAGCCCGCGTCACCATCTGTTACAAGGTCTTCCTGGCCTAAGATCCCTTTCGACGTCGGACCCGCCCTTACATCTTACAGCGAATGTTGGTGCACACGAAGCCCTAAAGCTCAATGCGATAGGGACCGGCGGCAGCCAATGTCCGCCTTCCACCCATTGCCGACGCACGTTTGATCCGTAGGTTGCATCTATGAGCGAGCGGATGGAAGGCGATCCAAAGCTTAGAATGGTGAAGCTAATCCTTCACTGGGTGTGGGACCCCATTGGCGTGCGCGGGATTGAGGAAGCAGCCGACGAATACGACAGCTATGCTCTCCCAGTCTTCGAGTTGTTGGAGCGAGGCTCATCAAGCCAGGAAGTCGCGGCCTATCTAACCTGCATAGAGAGCGAACGGATGGGGCTGAAACCGCAGCGAGACAGAGCCGACGAGGTGGCCACTCTCCTGAGGGAGTTGAACGCCCTCTTCGCATGACTTCGAAATGTCCGCTTTCGACCCATTTCTGCAGCTGCTCGTTGTGCTGTAATTGTCACAATCCGCGGCGACGGCCGCCAGTTTCGATTTTACCCCGCCTTTTGCCTTGTTGAGCGCCGTTTCAGCCGCAATAGTCCCCGTCTCAACCAAGTCACTGGGGGAATTAAGTGAAAAAGCTAAGCGTACTAATGACCGCGGTTGTCGCGGCCAACCTGGCGGGCTGCGCCACCGTCATGAACGGAACGAAGACTCCGTACACCACGGACAGCCAGCCAGCTGGCGCCATGGTGAAATTCAGCAACGGAACGTCGTGCACGACGCCGTGCAAGCTGGAGCTTCGCCGCAAGGACGACCTTCGTGCCGACATTACGTTGCCGGGGTACAAGCCGACCTACATCCTCATCCAATCGAAGCTGGGCGGAGCGTCATTCGGCAACATCCTACTCGGCGGCGGCGTTGGCGCGATCGTCGACGGAAGCAACGGTTCGAGCAATCGGCTCTATCCCAATCCTCTGATCGTCAAGCTTGCCCTTGAAGGTTCGGCAGAAGGCGCCGTGCTTCTCGACAAGAATGGCAATGTCGTGAAGACGGTGAAGGAGCACAACGACTCTGTGCGGAGCGATGTCGCCAAAACTGTCGGCCCGCGACTGGCTGGTCTCGAAGGCGGTCCCCAGGCGGAGTAAGAGTCAACTAATCGGTCTCCGAACATTCGGATTTGGTTTCAGATCGGCGGCGGGAGAGAAATCTCCCGCCGCTTTTCTTGTCTTCATCAGTTGCCCAGTGGAGCGTCCGTTTTCCACCCATTGGGGACTCGCTCTCGGAGCGAGCGCTAATCATGACTCAACCATCCATCAGGATGGTTTCCGATTTGGGCGAGGCCCGCAGCCGCCACGCAGCCGCTTCATTTCTCGCGGGAATCCCATTTTGGGACATTTGCGAAACTAAGTGATTGTGTAATCGCATAAACCGAGTTTAGGTAAACGGTTGGTTAACGACTCGCGTGGGGGCGAGTTGGACCCGGTTAGTTGCGTGGGGGGAATGGTAGGATGGCTACGAACACCAGCGGCGGCACGACCGCCTCGCTGAGCAATACGCCTCAGGCTCAGGACGACAGTTTCAACCTCGTCGAAGACTATAATGCGATCGCCTGGCTCGACGTCATGGGCAATGATCTCGGCGGCAACGCGAAGATCCTCTGGTCGCTCGACGACAGCGCAACCGATGCAGCCGGTGCAACCGACCTCATCGGGTCCGACATCGGCAAGGTTGAAGCAACCACCAGCGACACCAGTTTGAACGGCGCCAAGGTCTGGATCTGCGACGGCAAGGTCGGATATGACGCCTCGACTCTCAGCGCGTCGTTCAGGGCGCAGCTCCAGGCCCTCGCCGTCGGCGAACATATCTATGACAGTTTCACCTATGCGATCCGCCTGTCGAACGGCACCCTGTCATGGGGCACCGCCACGATCGTCTACACCGGGACCAATGACGGCCCCGACATCTCCTTGCAGACCGCGGGCACAGCTGACAGTGCCGCGGCATCCCTGACGGAAACCAACTCCTCACTTTCCACCAGCGGGACACTGACCGTCCGCGATCCGGACAACAGCGATACCGCTGCCATGTCGGTCAGCGGCTTTTCGAAGAGTGGCAACGCCGGCACTCTGACCGACGCTCAACTCCAGGCGATGTTCGGCCTCACCGAGAGCTCGCTCGCCGCCGATTCCGGCGACAGCCACAACCTCCACTGGTCGTTCAATTCCAACCCGCAGACTTTCGATTATCTCGCGGCAGGGGAATCGCTGACTCTAACCTACACTGTGAAGGCCGACGACGGTCACGGTGGGATCGACACGCAGACCGTCACAGTCACCATCAACGGCACCAACGACGGCCCGGTCGCAGTTGCCGGCGGCACGCTTAACGGCGGAGTCGAAGAGGATTCCGGAACCTACACTGCCAGCGGCAGCTTCGGCTTCACCGACGTCGATTCAAGCGACAGCCACACTGTCTCGGTTACCTCGAACACGACCGGATTTCTCGGCACGCTGACCCCAAGCGTCAGCAACGATTCGACCGGAGACGGTTCGGGCACGGTGAGCTGGAGCTTCTCCGTATCCAACGCCGACCTGCAGTTTCTCGGCGAAGGCGAGACCCGGACCCAGAACTACACCGTCACCGTCGATGACGGCCACGGCGGCACAACGAGCCAGACTGTCCAGATCGTCCTCACCGGCGACGAAGACCCGATCGTGGTCACCAGCGCTGCTCAATCGAAATCGATCTCGGAGGACGGCACGTCCGTCGGCGGCACGATCAGCTTCAACGACGTCGACCTCAGCGATACGCACACCGCAAGCGCGGCAGCGA
>JBKPKF010000052.1:0-6445 GCA_046730995.1 Pseudomonadota bacterium | reverse complement strand
TGGCGGTGAGCGCGACCGCGGCGAGCTTCTGGAGACGAGGCCACGAGGAGGTCTCCCTCGCCCGGCTCTACGTCATGCGCGCGGTGGCGCTGCTCGGCGTCTGGGGACTGTTCGAAACCGTGCAGACCTTGGTCGACCATGCCGCGATGGACCGTGGCGTGCACAAGGCATTGATCAGCGGTCTTTGGGTGATGGCCTTTTTCGCATTCCGCTACCCCCTGAAGATGGTCCCGATCATGCTGTTCGAGATGGCCTGGAAGATGATTTGGCTCATCTTCTTCGGATTGCCCCAATGGTGGACCGGGGTCGGTTCTCCGCGATTGAACGAGGACCTGTGGAGCATCGGCGCCTTCCCGCTGGTGTGCGCGATCGTGATTCCCTGGGGCTACGTCTGGCGTCATTATGTGAAAGCGCGGGGCGACCGCTGGCGCTAGTTTCACCCGGTGGAAGTTGGACGGCGCTGAACTTTCGCGCATTAAGGGCCCACTGACTGGCGCAGGAGCTTATGAATGCGAGCGTGGTTTAGTCGTCGCTACCTGGACCTGCTGGGTTCGATCTACATCTACAATGAGCACCGGGGCTATACCGCGCTCGACCGGGTGCTCGAGGCCGTTCGCGCCCGTTCGCCCGGCGACCGAGCGTTCATCGCAGCAATCGAGAAGCACCGCGCCGACGAGCGCAAACATTACCTGATGTTCCGCCGCTGGTACGAGAAGCGCGGGCAGATGCCGCTCTACGTCGACCGTACCTGCGGCCACATCGACCGGTTCGTCGAGATCATGTTCCGCACCACTATCGATCGGCTCGACACCCATGCGGTCATTACCAGCGACCGCTTGTTCGAAAAGCTTTGCCGGGTGATCTCGCTGACCGAGAAGCGCGGGTATGTTCAGGTCGAAACCTTGCTGAAACATCCAATCGTCAATCAGGACCCGGGCCTCATGAAGATCTTCCGGATCATCAAAGAGGACGAGCCAAGCCATTGGGCACCCTATGACGGCTGGCTCCGCGCCAACCGCAAGCGCGAGCCAAAATGGTGGGAACGCGCGGTCGACACGTTCATCCATTCGGAGCTGTTGTTCTTGAAGCTGCCCGTCCTGTTCCTGAACCTCGGGATGCGCCGCCGAAGCGACTGGCCCGACTCGAACGAGAAGAAGCAGGTCGCGGCCGCGGCCGCATGACGGAAGAAGCGGTCGTAAGCCGGCAGGGATGGACGGGACGGCTGTGGTCCCGCAATGCCGCCGTGCTTCTCGGCCGAAACACGGTCGTCAGTACAACGGTATTCCTCCTCGGACTGCTCTTGCTGTGGCTGCTGGTCGAGTTCGCTCGCGCCGACAAGATCGCGGCTACCGGAGTCACATTCCTGATCGCGAACACGATTCATTATGCGCTCGGTCGCGGGTGGATCTATCGCGGAACGCAACGCGCGATCGTCCCGGGCTACGGTTTTTTCCTGCTGAATGCCTGTGTCGGACTGGCGATCACGCTCATCCTGTTCGATGCATTCGTCCGGTACACACCGATCCATTATCTTGCGGCGCGCATCATCGTCTCGGTCTTCGCCGGTCTCGCCATGTTCCTTCTGAATGCCGTGTTGAACTTTCGCCGCCTCTGAAATCCTAGGGAACGAGGACCGTGTCCTTCGCGTCGGCCAGCATGTCGGGGAAATCGAGCGTGTAGTGCAGTCCGCGGCTTTCGTGCCGCGACAAGGCCGACCGGACGATCAAGTCCGCGACCTCGAGCAGGTTGCGAAGCTCGATGAGGTCGGGGGTAACCCGGAAGTGCGCGTAATATTCGTGGACTTCCTGTCGGAGCATGTCGATTCGCCGTTTGGCCCGCTCCAGCCGCTTCGTGGTGCGGACGATGCCGACATAATTCCACATGAATCGGCGGATTTCGCCCCAGGTCTGGGTGATGACGACTTCTTCGTCGCTGTCGGTCACTCGGCTTTCGTCCCAAGGGCGCACGTCCGGGACGTCCGGCATGCCATCGAAGTTCGCCATGATGTGCTTGGCGGCCGCTTCGCCGAATACGAGGCATTCGAGCAGGCTGTTGGAAGCGAGGCGATTGGCACCGTGAAGACCCGATTGCGTGACCTCGCCAGCGGCATAAAGCCCAGGCGCATCGGTCTTCCCGTCGAGATCCACCACTACCCCGCCGCAGGTGTAATGCTGCGCTGGAACGACCGGGATCGGCTCCCTGGTGATGTCGATCCCGAGGCCCAGGAGCTTCTCGTAGATGTTGGGAAAGTGCGCCTTCACGAAATCCGGGTCGCGGTGCGAGATGTCGAGATGGACGTAGTCGAGGCCGAGCCGCTTGATTTCATGGTCGATCGCGCGGGCAACGATATCGCGCGGCGCGAGCTCGGCGCGCTCGTCGAATTGGGGCATGAAGCGCTTGCCGCCACCCTTCACTCCTGAAGGCAATTTCAGCTGTCCGCCTTCGCCGCGCACCGCCTCGGTGATCAGGAAGTTCTTGACCTCGAGGTTATAAAGGCAGGTCGGGTGGAACTGCATGAATTCCATGTTGGAAATTCGGCAGCCAGCGCGCCAAGCCATGGCGATCCCGTCGCCGGTCGCTCCGCGCGGCGCCGTCGAATAGAGATAGGCGCGGCCCGCGCCTCCGGTGGCCAGGATCGTCGCGCGGCCGGTCAAAGTTTCGACCCGCTTTTTCTTTCGGCTCCAGGCATAGAGTCCATGCACCGCGCCGCTCGTCGAAAATTGCGTCGCGTGCCGCCCCGTGACGAGGTCGATGGCGACCATGTCGGGAACAAGCGTGATGTTCGGATGCTTGGCTGCCGCGCCTTCGAGCGCCTGGCTGATCGCGTAGCCGGTGGCATCGGCGACATGGACGATCCGGCGGTGACTATGTCCTCCCTCGCGGGTTAGGTGCAGAGCCCCGTTCTCGCTGGCGAACGGAACCCCAAGGTCGATCAAGTGGCGGATTGCGCGCGGCGCGGATTCGACCACGTGCTCGACCACTTTGATGTCGTTCAGTCCGGCTCCGGCAATCATCGTGTCGTTGACGTGCGCTTCGAAGCTGTCGCCTTCCTCGAGCACCGCGGCGATTCCGCCCTGCGCCCGCGCGGATGCGCTGTCGCCGAGCGCGCCTTTGGCGATCACGGCCACCTTATGGGTTTCGGCGAGGTTGAGCGCGGCGGTCAGCCCGGCGGCGCCCGATCCGACGATCAGGACGTCAGCAAAGGGCTTCACGCGACCTCCTGCTCCGCCGATACGAGGCTCAGGAAGACGTCCTCCAGATCGGGGTCGCGGGTCGACACGTCGACGATGCTAAGACCCTCCGACGTCAGCGAGGCAAGCACCTGCCCGGCATTCACTTTGTCCTTGCGATAAGTGATCTCGAGCGTCCGTTCGTCGAGCAGTGCGATATTCTCGTAGCAGTCGTTGACTGGGACCTCCGTCATGTCCCGGTCGAAGGTCACGACGACCGCTTTTTCCTTCGCCTTGGCGACCAGCTCGCGCGTCGGCTCATTGGCTATCATCCGACCGTGGTGGATGATCGCGATCCGGTCGCAAAGCTCCTCGGCTTCCTCGAGATAGTGGGTGGTGAGGACGATAGTGACGCCCTGCGCATGGAGTTTGCGGACATAATCCCAGAGCTGGCGGCGAAGTTCGACGTCCACCCCCGCGGTCGGCTCGTCCAGCACCAGGATCGGCGGCGAATGGACCATCGCCTTGGCGACCAGCAGCCGCCGCTTCATCCCGCCGGACAAGGTACGCGAATAAGCATGCGCCTTGTCGGTGAGGTGCATCGCCGCAAGCAGCTCGTCGCTTTTCCGGTCGCCCGCGGGAATGCCATACAGACCCGCCTGGATCTCGAGCGCCTCGCGGGGAGTGAAGAAGGGATCGAAAATGATTTCCTGCGGGACGACCCCGATCGACCGCTTCGAGTTGCGCGGATGCTTGTCGATGTCGAAGCCCCAGATCGTCACCTTGCCGCCCGTCTTCACGACCAGCCCGGCGAGGATGTTGATCAGCGTCGATTTGCCCGCGCCATTGGGCCCGAGGAGCCCGAAGATCTGCCCGCGTGGAACATCGAAACTAACCTCGCGCAGCGCCTGCTGGCCGCCGGCATAGGTTTTGCTGAGCGATTCGATACGGATCGCGGGCTCGTCCATGGTGAAGCGCGCATAGGAGCGGCCCGCCAAAGCGACAAGCGCAAGCGGTTGAACGGCTGGCGGCCGGTTGCTACCTCAGTGGACCATGCCACCGCCCCCGCCGCCCGAAGTGTTCAAGGTCAAGACAGAACGAGTCTATTGCGACGGTTCGGGCGAAGTCGATCCGGCATTGGGCCATCCGAGGATCTATCTGCGCATGGATGCCGAGCTCGGCTATGTGGAGTGCGGATATTGCGACCGCCGCTTCGTCCTTGAGGGGGGACCAGCCGACAGCCAGGCCGCATGAGTACGCAAGATCCTCGCCGCTTCCTTTATCGAAGCCTCGATCCAGATGGGGCGCGCCGGCTTGCGGCCAAGCACCTTTCCGGCTGCGACGATGGCGAGCTCTTCCTTCAATATGCGGCGAGCGAGGCATTCGGCTTCGACGACGGCCGCCTGAAGACCGCGGATTATCATACGACATCCGGTTTCGGTCTCCGTGGCGTAAACGGTGAAACGACGGCCTTCGCCCACGCCAATGAAATCAGCGAAGCGGCGATCGAGCGCGCAGCCGCGACCCTGAAGCTGCTCGATCCGCGCAAGGGCGAGGCCGCGGCGCCACCGCAGCGAACCAACCAGTCGATGTACGGAGCCGACGACCCGCTTTCGCTCGTTCCGTTCGCCGAAAAGGTCGCGCTCTGCGAGCGGATCGATGCGGCGGCGCGCGCCCGCGACCCGCGTGTTGCCCAAGTCAGCGTTGCCCTCGCGGCGAGCTGGAACGTCGTCGATATCGTCCGCGCCGACGGCTTCGTTGCGTCCGACGTCCGGCCGCTGGTCCGGCTCGGAGTCCAGATCGTCGCCGAGCAGAACGGCCGGCGCGAGACCGGCTATCATGGCCTCGGCGGCCGCTATCTCTACGGTAGGCTGTTCGACGAAGCGGAATGGAGCCGCGCGATCGATCTGGCGCTCGCCCAGGCGGTGGTGAACCTTGAATCGATCGCTGCGCCTGCCGGCGAGATGCCGGTGGTGATGGGCTCGGGCTGGGCCGGCGTGCTGCTTCACGAGGCGGTGGGCCACGGGCTGGAGGGCGATTTCAACCGCAAGGGCACTTCGGCCTTCTCCGGCCGGATCGGGGAGCGGGTCGCGGCACCCGACGTGACGGTCATCGACGACGGCGCGATGGACCAGCGCCGGGGATCGCTGACGATCGACGATGAAGGAACTCCGACCGGCCGCACAGTGCTGATCGAGGACGGGATCCTCAAAGGTTATCTGCAGGACCGGCTCAACGCCCGGCTGATGGGAATGCAACCCACCGGCAATGGCCGGCGCGAAAGCTTCGCCCACGCGCCGATGCCGCGAATGACCAACACCTTCATGCTCGCCGGCAAGGAGGAGCCGGAGGCGTTGATCGGCCGCGTGAAGGACGGAGTCTATGCGAAAAGCTTCGGCGGCGGGCAGGTCGACATCACCAGCGGCAAATTCGTCTTCTCCTGCACCGAGGCTTATCGAATCCGCGGCGGCAAGATCGCCGAGCCGTTGAAGGGCGCCACCTTGATTGGCGACGGGCCCACAGTGCTGACGAGGGTCAAGGGAATCGGCAATGATCTCGCCCTCGACGAAGGGGTCGGCGTGTGCGGCAAGGGCGGGCAGAGTATTCCGGCGGGCGTCGGACAGCCGACCCTGCTGATCGACGGCCTGACCGTAGGTGGGACTGCGGCGTGACGCCGGACTGGCGCGCAAACGTTCTCAAATTCTGGTTTGGATTGAAGCGGGAGCAATGGTGGAAGGCCGATCCGGAGCTCGATCATCGGATCCGACAGGATTTCCTCAAGCTCTGGGCTGAAAAGCGGCAATTACCAATCGAGGCCTTTCTCACCGACCCGCTGTCGGCGACCGCGGCGGTGATCCTGTTCGATCAATTCCCGCGCAACATATTTCGCGGCTCAGCCGAGCAGTTCGCGACCGATCACCTGGCGTTGGCCATTGCGAAGGGCGCGGTCGACGCAGGACTGGATGAGGAGCTCGAGCGCGACGAACGAAAGTTCCTCTACATGCCGTTCGAGCATAGTGAGGATCTGGACGACCAGGACCGGGCGATCTTGCTCTTCACCCGCTTGGGCGACGAGGAGCAGGTCCGCTACTCCAGGAAACATCGCGCCATCATAGAACGGTTCGGCCGCTTCCCGCACCGCAACGCGATGCTCGGCCGGACCCCGCGGCCCGACGAGGTTGCGGCTGGCGACGTCTTTCCCTGGTGAGCGGACTGGTCGAAGCGCGTCGCTTCAATTGGGTTTATCAGGCCGAGCTCGCTCGCGCGTTCCTCGC
>JBKPKF010000051.1:0-19501 GCA_046730995.1 Pseudomonadota bacterium | reverse complement strand
ATCGCCTGGGTTGCGATACCGCTGCTGACGCCGGTCGATTTCACGACCGCGATCATCGCCTACGCGGTCATCGGCATCTTTCTAGCGATCCAGAAGAAGCGCGCAATGACCGGAGAACGCCACCTGAGCGATTTCGACCGCATGGACGTTGCGTCGAAGCGCAAGCCGACCGTCCACGCTATGCGCACGGAGCTCGACGAAAGCGACCGCCGGCTGATGGCGATCGATCACCACATCAACACCCAGAACGAAGATCTGGCGCGGGAGATTGAGGCCCTGCGCGAGGAGGAAAAGTGATGGACCCGCTTTCGATTGGTGTACTTAGCGCAAGCATCATCGCCGGCCTCGGCGCCGCGAGTTGGACAGGGCTCAAAGCCTGGAACGGCTGGCTCGATCTCAAGCGCTTCGAGCTGACCCACGATGCCGCCGACAAGACGCTGCCCCCAGCCACTGGGCGGATCGAGATCGCCGACCTTCGCGAGCGCGTCCGCAAGCTCGAGGCGATCGCCGCCGGAATCGATCTGTAAGAACCCCCGCCGCGCTTGACTCCCCGCGACGCGGCACCAGCGCCCCGGCTCTCCCTTCGGCCGGGGCGCTTTTTATCGCAGTAACGCGATTATCGGTTCTTCGAAGATCGGCCACATCAGCGCCAACATCATTGCGACCGTCGCAAAAGCCATCACGATCAACGTCGATTTCGCCGGCCGTCGATGGGTCTGGATCGATTGCAGCAGGACCCAGGCCCACCCGGCAGTCACGGCCAGCACTGCTACCCATTTCATCCACGAATACGCGCTTTCGAAAAAAGCCAACACACCACCGAGCGTTCCGAGCGCGGCAGCGGGCAGCGCGAAGGGCAGGACGCAGCACACTCCACAGGCGAGCGCTGCCGATGAGGCCGTCACGGCGACTGTCCCTGTGACTTTGCCGTCTTTCGCTGAGGCCTCGATCATGCGCCGCACTCCCGGACGCAGCCGCAGGGCTTTGCCTCGGCAGGCGCGTGAGTTGCGAAGGCTTCGAATAGCGCATCTGCGGCCTCCGCGCCTTCTTGAGGCGCCAGGATCGAAAGCCTGACCGCGTCGCGTTCCACTTTGATTTCGAATTGCAGGAACGGACAACACTCCCGCTCGCCAGCGACCATCCTCCAAACATCGTCGATTGCGCCACGGTCGTAGTCGAGAATGATCGTACGGCCTTCCCTGCGGCTAGACTTCAGCGACTTGGCGTTGAGGCCGGCAATCCATGCCAGCCGCTTCTTGAGATCTCTTGCATCGAGGCTGCAGGCGACGGGATGATCGTTCATTGGCTCTCCGTTGGGTTGTGAACGGCTCACTGGCGCTCATTTACAACTTCAAGTAACTTGAGGTTCAAGAGCAATCTGGCGGGGAGGTGAGATGCCCGGTTACAAGATCGGCGAGCTTGGCGAGCGAACGAGCACCAATCCTCCGACCATCCGCTACTACGAGGATATCGGACTCCTTCCCCGGCCGGACCGGCAAGAGGGCAATCAGCGGCGGTACGGCGATGTGGATGTTCGTCGCTTGACGTTCATTCGTCGGTGCCGGAAGTTCGGCTTTTCGATCGACCAAGTGCGGACGTTGGCATCGGTAACGAGGGATCCTTCTCGCTCCTGCATGGAAGCGAGGGACATTGCCCACACGCACTTGCTGGACGTCCGGTCAAACTACGCGAGCTGCGCAGCCTGGAAAGGAGTCTCGCCAAGTTCGTTGCGAAGTGCGATGCCGATTGCGCCGGCGGTCCGGGTCCGGCCTGCACCATCTTTGATGATCTCGCCGCGGAGGGGTCCGGATGTTGCGTAGCTAGAGCCTGAGCCCGAGCTTTGGCGCCAGCACAACCATTGCGAGATACAGCCCGATCGTCAGCGCGCAGCCAATGGCGAGGGTCGGCCAGAAGCCGAGGCCTTCCCGAAGTAGCCACGGCATCAAAAGGAACATCGGCAACGAAGGAAGGACGAACCAGAATGTGGCCTCGACATGCGCCGCCATGTTGGGAACGTCGGGCTTGTCCCGCCACAGCCAAATCATTCCGAGCACCGAGACCAAAGGCAGCGACGCGATCAAAGCGCCGAAGCCGGGGTAGCGTTTGGCGACCTCGGACACGATCGCGACGATCACTCCCGAGATTGCGGCTTTCACGATGAGGTAGAGCATCGCGCGAGATTAGCGCGAAATCCTTGTCCTCAGAAGCTCACGCGCGCGGAGAGGCGAATGTCGCGGCCGGCGAGGGGGGCGTAATCCTTGAGAAAACTCGAATGCCGCCGGGCGTTCACGTCGAACAGGTTCTCGCCCTGAAGCGAAAGCGTGAGCTCCGGATGCGCGGCAAACGGATGATAGTCGAGCGCCGCGTTGACCATCGTGTAGCCGGCGGTGTTGGTCTCATTCGGCGCAGTGCGATTCTGGGCGCTCACCCGCTCGACTTCGAGCCGGCCGTCAACCTGGCCGCGTGACCCGGTCAAAGCGCCGAGCACCCGGAACGGGGGGATCTGCGGCGCCGGGCCGAAATGCTTGATGGTCGAGCGCACGGCGTCGGTCACTAGTTCCGCGCCCCAGTCGATCCCCATCGCCTGACCGAGCTTGGCATCAGCCTGAAGCTCGAAGCCGTAATGGGTCGCTTTGCCCTGGGCATAATCATAGACCGGTAGGTCGTCCTGGACCTCGCCGGTCGGGGCGAGATAAATGAAGTTGGTGAAACGGCTATAGTAGATACTCCCTTGCACGTGCAGCGGGCCGCTCGTGTGGTGGACGCTAAGCTCGATCGAATTGTCCGATTCCTTCTTGAGGTCCGGATCTCCATGAAGGAACGATTGGCTGCCGCCGTGCGGGCCGTTCGAGAACAGTTCGTCGATCGAGGGCGCTCGCTCGCTGTGTGAAAGCGACAGTCCGGCCCTCCACCCGGGCGAGAACTCGTAATTGGCGCCCAGCGAGGCGGCCATGGGGGTGAAGCTGCGCGAAAGCGGGACAGTGCCGATGATCCCGCCATGCTCGGCAATCGTTTCATCCTCGTCGGCGTTGAGCTTGGCGAACTCGATGCGGCCGCCAGCCTCGAAGCGGACCTTGCCGGCGATGATCGATTGAAGCGTGAACAGGCCCAGCTGCTTGTTCTGACTGTCGGGAAGATACTTCTCATCTCCCGTGAGCCGGACGTGCGTTTCGAGATACTGCACGCCGCTCGTCCCGCCCCACCCGCCGCGCTCGTTCTGAACTACGTCGGCGCGCAACTCCCCGCCCTTGGTGAAGAAGCTCGAGCCGATCGCGCCGTCTTCCTCGAGCTCGTCGTGATGGTATTTGGCGATCCCGCCGCGGAACTCGAAAATCTTGAATAAGCCGCCGATTGGCACGTTGACGCGCGCGTCGCCCCGAGTTTGGCGGCCGACGAGCGTGGGTCGTTCCGCCTCGATCGCGGGGTCGAGCGAGAAGCGGATCGGCACACCGTATTTGAAGGTGTGATGGTTGACCGAGACGCCGATGTTGAGGTCGCCGTCGACGTACGCGATCCCGCCGGCGATGTCGCCGATGCGCCCGCCGGTGTTGGGGAGCTTGTTCTTCAGGTCGGCGAGCTCCTGGATCTCGGGGTCGGGACTCGCCTCGGCCTGTTCGCGCAGGTCCGGCGACAGCAGGTGACCGCCGACGTGGAGATCGTCGAACTTGTTGTAGGCGCCGTCGGCGTGGATGACGAAATGGCCGCCGATGGGCACGTCGACCGAGCCGCTCGCAGCCCGTTCGTTCGCTGCCGAGCCGTAGTTGAGCAACCCGTCGAATTTAACCGGACCATCCGGAACGTGGCGCGGGATACGGGTGTCGATGACGTTGACCACGCCGCCGATCGCCGAAGAGCCGAACAGCAAGGCGGAGGGTCCGCGCAGCACCTCGATACGCTCCGCGGTCAGGGGATTGATCGCAACAGCGTGATCGGGGTCGGACGAGGACAAGTCGAGGCTACCGATGCCGTCGGAGAGGATGCGGACGCGCTCTCCCTGGAGTCCGCGCAGGATCGGCCGCGAGGCGACGGGGCCGAAGCTCGACGCGGTGACTCCGGGCTGACTCTGCAGCGTGTCGCCGATGCTGGTGCGCACGTCGTGGGTCAGCTGTTCCTTGTCGACGACCGATACCCCGCCGAGCACATCCCCCGCCGCGCGCTTCACCCCCGTGATGACGATCGACTGGTCCGTGTCGGGGTGGGCCTTGGCTGCGTCCCCGGGGACTGGGGGCTCGGTTGTTCCGGCTATTGCCGCGTCCGACCCGCCGGATGTGCCAACATCGGTCACAGTCGAATTGCTCGGCTCGGCGGACTGCGCCGCGATTGGCGAAAGCGGGAGAATGGCGGCTGCACCCGCAAGGAATATCGTCCGGTTCATGGAAACCCTGATGTTTGGGAAGTTCGGGCGCGTGATAGAGCGTATGATATATTGTCGCAAGATGGGCATTGGATGAAATGGCATCCACATTCGACGAGCGGAGGCGTGGGTTTGGTTGAACCGCGGGCCTAGGCTAGGGCGCTGCAATGGGCGCCGGCCACGACCATCACGACCATCACGCAAAGGCGGATTTCGGCCGCGCGTTCGCGATCGGCATCGGGCTCAACCTCGGCTTCGTGGCGATCGAAACGGTCTACGGGTTCATCGCCAACTCGATGTCGTTGCTGGCCGATGCCGGGCACAATCTCTCCGACGTGCTTGGGCTGGTGGTCGCCTGGGCCGGCGCCGTGATGGCGAAGCGCGCGGCCTCCCCGCGATTCACTTATGGCCTCAAGAAGGCGCCAATCCTCGCCGCGCTCGCAAATTCGCTGTTCCTGCTCGTGGCCGTCGGGGCGATCGGCGCGGAAGCCATCCGCCGCCTCTTCCACCCATCGTCGTCGGATGGCGAGACGATCATGATCGTCGCCGGGGTCGGAATCGCCATCAACGGCCTGACGGCGCTGCTCTTCTCCCGCGGACGCGAGCACGACATCAATATCCGCGGCGCCTACCTACACATGGCCGCTGACGCCGCGGTCTCCGCCGCAGTTGTCTTTGCCGGGCTCGTCATCCTGTGGACCGGCCAGCGCTGGGTCGATCCAATCATGAGCCTCGCGGTGGCTTTGGTGATCTTGTGGGGAAGCGTCGGGCTATTGAAGGAATCGGTTTGGATGTCCCTCGCCGGCGTACCGAGCAGCATCGATGTAGACCTCGTCGAAGCCGAATTGGCCGAGATCGAGGGGGTTGAGACCGTTCACGACCTTCACGTCTGGCCGCTAAGCACGACCGAGACGGCTCTGACCGCCCACCTGGTCGCACCGGACGTGGCCTCGACCGATGCGCTATTGCAGGAGGCGCGGCGAATGCTCCACGACCGCTTCCGGATCGAGCATTGCACCTTGCAGATCGAACGCAACCACCTCGACGACACCCGCTGCTGATGAACCTCGTTACCCATCTCGAATGCTCGCTGACCGGCGAGCGCTACGAAGCGGGCCAGGTCCACAACCTGTCGCGTGCCGGAAAGCCGCTGCTCGTGCGCTACGACCTCGACGCGGCGCGGCGCACTCTGACGCGCGAAAACCTTGCCGGGCGCGAGCCGGGCATGTGGAAATGGCGTGAGCTGCTGCCGCATGACGGCGATCCCGTAAGTCTTGGCGAGCCTGAAACGCCTATCGTGGCCCTGGCGAATACGGGCGGCGCAAAACTGCTGGTGAAGGACGAAGGCCGCTTGCCGACCGGCTCGTTCAAGGCGCGCGGGCTGGCGATGGCGGTCACGATGGCCAAGCAGTTCGGGATCGAGCGCATCGCGATGCCGACCAACGGCAACGCGGGGGCGGCGCTGGCGGCCTATGGCGCGCGGGCGGGGATCGAAACGATCGTAATTTGCCCGGGCGAAACTCCGGAGATCAATGTGACTGAGACAGCCGCTTATGGCGCGCGCGTCTACGTTGCCGACGGGCAGATCGACGAGTGCGGCGCGTTGGTTGGGAGGGGCGCGGCGGACGGGCTGTGGTTCGATTGCTCGACCCTGAAGGAGCCGTACCGCCTGGAGGGCAAGAAGGTGATGGGCTTCGAGATTGCCGAGCAGCTCGGCTGGGAGCTTCCCGAGGCGATTTTCTACCCCACAGGCGGCGGCACGGGCCTCATCGGCATGTGGAAGGCGTTCGACGAGCTCGAGGCGATTGGGCTGATTGGCCCGAAGCGGCCCCGCATGTACGCGGTTCAGGCCGAAGGCTGCGCGCCGATTGTCCGGGCGTTCGAACGGGGCGACGAGTTCGCCGAGCGCTGGGAGCATGCAGCGACTGTCGCGACGGGAATTCGAGTGCCCAAGGCAGTCGGCGATTTCCTGATTCTTCGCGCGGTGCGCGAGAGCAAGGGCGCGGCCATCGCGGTCCCCGAAGAAGCGATTCTTGAAGCGGTTGAAAGTGCGGCGCGGGACGATGGCTTCCTGTTCTGCCCCGAAGGCGGAGCGGTACTGGCAGCCTGGCGGAAGGCCCTGAGCGAAGGATTGGTCGGCCGCGAAGAGCGCGTGCTTCTGTTCAACTGCGCGAACGGCAACAAATATCCGCTGCCGGATCGGTCGAAGCGTCTGGTGTTGGAAGGGGCGAGGCCTGAAGCGCTCTAGCCCAGATAGCAGTAGCCCCGGCAGGTTTGACCCTGCCGGGGCACCATGCTCTATTTCCCGAAGGATTTAGAGCACGCAGTAACAATACCTAAGCCTGACGGTTGTTCCAGCCCTAAACAGGCGCAGGATCCAGAAATCTGTGGACAGGTCGGTGGATAAGGCTGTGGAACCTGGCGACTCGATGAAAAAGCCCCGACAAGCGCATCGCCTGCCGGGGCGCGCGAGTTCCTACCGCTGATGGCAAGAAAGCGCCGGCTCAGGATCGCGAGCTACAACATCAACGGAATCAACTCGCGGCTGAATGTGCTGACGAGATGGCTTGACGAATTTCAGCCGGATGTTGTCGGATTGCAGGAGCTCAAGTGCAGCCAGGATGCCTTCCCGCTCGATGCGATCGAGGAGCTCGGCTACTCGGCCATCTGGCATGGCCAGCCGCCGCGCAGCTGGAACGGAGTGGCGATCCTCAGTCGCGTCGGCGAGCCGGTCGAGACCCGCCGCGCGCTTCCGAATGATCCGAACCTGGAGCAGAGCCGCTACATCGAAGCCGCGGTGAGCGGAATCCTGGTCGGCAACATGTACGCCCCAAACGGCAATCCTTGGCCGGGCCCCAAGTTCGACTACAAGCTCGCCTGGCTCGACCGTCTGCAGGACCACGCGCAACAGTTGCTCGACAGCAGCCTGCCCGCGATCCTCATCGGGGACTTCAACGTCATCCCGACGCCGCTGGACGTCTATAAGGAGGAGCGCTGGGCGAAGGATGCGCTCTACTCGCCGCAGGCGCGGGAGAAATATAAGGAACTCGTGGAGCAAGGCTGGACCGACGCCATCCGGCACCTTTTTCCCGAGGAGCGGATCTATACCTTCTGGCACTATTGGCGAAATTCGTTTGCCCGGGACGCCGGAATCCGAATCGACCATGCATTGCTGAGCCCTGCGCTCGCGGGGAAGCTCAGGGCCGCGGGAGTGGATCGCACGCCGCGCGGCTGGGAGAAGACCAGCGACCACGCGCCGATCTGGATCGAGGTCGAATGCGACCAGCCATGACAAAAGGGCATTACGGGCGCGGTGAATTAAGGGATTGAAGCTCCGGCGTTCATCTGTGGTTATGGTGCCGTAACGGATGGGCGCTCCCGCCTAAGGAGTTCGAACCGGTCGTGCTGATCATATTGCTCGCATATCTCGGTGGCATCCTCACCATCCTCAGCCCGTGCATCCTGCCGGTGCTTCCGTTCGTCTTTGCGAGGGCCGATCGAAGCTTCGTCAGGAGCACGTTGCCGATGCTCGTCGGCATGGCCGCGACCTTCGCCATCGTGGCGACGCTGGCGGCCGTCGGAGGCGGGTGGGCGGTCAAGGCCAATGCCATTGGACGCTGGGCCGCGCTTTTGCTCCTGGCGCTGTTCGGGATTGCGCTGGTTTTCCCGAGCATCTCCGAGCGAATGACGCGTCCGCTCGTCGCCATGGGGGCGCGTCTCACCGAGCGCGAGGGACAGCGCGACAGCGTCTGGTCGTCGGCCGTTCTGGGGGTCGCGACCGGCCTGCTCTGGGCGCCGTGTGCAGGACCGATCCTGGGCATCATCTTCACTGCGGCGGCCCTTAAGGGCGCCAGCTTCAACACGACGCTTCTGCTCCTCGCTTATGCCCTGGGCGCAGCAACATCGCTTGCGCTTGCTCTGCTGGTCGGCGGGAAGGTGTTCGCCCGAATGAAGAAGGGTCTCGGCGCGAGCGAGCGTGTCCGGCAGGTCCTCGGTGTCCTCGTCCTTGTGGGCGTAGGGGCGATCGCGCTTGGGCTCGACACGCGGGTCCTCTCGAAGCTTTCGAGCGCGCAAACGGCGAACTTTGAATCCGGCCTCGCGCGTAAGCTCGGCCTCGGTGGCCCAATGGGCGAGTCCGCCACGCGCACTAATGCCATGGGCGAGCTCGTGCTTCCGGTCGAGGGCCAATTGCCGCCTCTCGATGGGCTCGGCCCGTGGTTCAACAGTCCGCCACTCAGCCGCGAGCAGTTGAAGGGCAAGGTCGTGGTCATCGATTTCTGGACCTACAGCTGCATCAACTGCCTTCGCTCGCTGCCGTACGTGAAGGCGTGGGACGAGAAGTACCGCAAGGACGGGCTGGTCGTGATCGGCGTTCACGCGCCGGAGTTCGCCTTCGAACGTGACCCCTCGAACGTCGCTCGGGCGATCAATGACCTTGGAGTCCGTTATCCCGTCGCTCTCGACAATCAGTACCGCCTGTGGGGGGCGCTCCACAATAATTACTGGCCGGCACATTACTTCGTCGATGCCCAGGGGCGGATCCGCTACCATCATTTCGGCGAAGGCGATTATCAGGGCTCAGAGCGGGTCATCCGCCAGCTCCTCGCTGAGGCGGGGCATGCGCCAAAGGACGCGGCGATGGCCAAAGCGCGCGCTTTGGGAGCCGAGGCAGCGGCTGCTCTCCAGGATGTTCAGTCCCCCGAGACTTACATCGGCTACGCGCGAGCCGAGAATTTCGCCTCTCCGGGCGGCCTGGCGCGCGATCAGCTGAAGACCTACGCGGCCGCCACGTTGAAACTGAACGACTGGGCGCTGGGCGGGCCATGGCTCGACAAGCGACAGAGCGCCGTGTCCCTCGCGCCGGGCGCAAAGATCGCCTTCCGCTTCCATGCGCGCGACCTGCACCTGGTGCTCGGCTCGGCGGGGGGCAGGCCGGTGCGGTTTCGAGTCACGGTTGACGGCCATGCTCCGGCCCAGGCCGCGGGTGTCGATGTGGGCACCGACGGTTCGGGCGTAGTGAAAGACCAGCGACTCTATCAGTTGATCCGGCAGAGGGGACCGATCGAAGACCGGACCTTCACGATTGAGTTCCTCGATCCAGGAGTCGAGGCTTTCTCGTTCACGTTCGGCTGACGCTTTCTCGCACACAAGAAATTTGGGGTGGCCGATCGCGCCTCGTTCCACGCATTCTTGAAAAATGGCGAGTATCGTAACCGGCATGTCATCCGCAGCCAGCGACCGACGATTCGATCTCTCGCGACTCAATGATGCTGAACAGCGGGTGCTTCGGCTCCTCGCCGAGGGGCATACCGCGAAGAGCATTGCGCGCGAGTTGGAGACGACACCCACGGCAGTGAACGAGCGACTGCGGGAGGCACGGCGGAAGACCGGAGTCGGTTCGAGCCGCGAACTCGCCAGGCTTCTGAAAACACAGGAAAATCGTCACCAACAAATCGGGGTAGCCAACGTAATCGGCCCCGTGGTTCAGCGCAGCACCCCGAGCGGCAAACCCGCACGCTCCAACAAGAAGGTGCTGATCGCCATGACCGGACTGTTGCTTACCGGCCTCGTCGCCGCCGCGGTTGCGTTGCAACCGGGCGCATCATTGGACGGCGTTGCCGCCGAACCATTCGCCGATCCCTTGGTCGGCAACATCTTCGCGCCAGCCGATCCTCAAAAAACAGCTCTCATCCCAACGACGGAACGCGATTACATGCATCCGAATGCCGGCGAGAATGCTGAAACGGCAATTCGCAGGTTGCATGCCCAGGTTCGCGGCGAGCGGAGGGACGAAAGGGCCGAAGCCGGGGTCGCCGCGATCTACAAGTCGCTGCACCCGATCAAATTGTCGAAAGCTCCCTTCAGGGTGATCTGCTCGCAATCGCTTTGCGAAGTCGCGACAACGACGCAAGTGCCTACGCCTCAGGCTGAAGTGGACGCGACCCTGGGCGAAGTGCAGGGGCCGGATCTTCGTCAGCGCGCGGAAGCGATGGGCTTAACGCCGCTTTATCTTTGGTTCGGGTTGCACCCGGCGGGAGATCGCGCCGCCTATCTTGGCTATTGGGCGCGGAAGAAGTGAAGCGCGGTGCCGGATGCAGGATTCGAACCCGCGACCTTCGGTTTACAAAACCGCTGCTCTACCAACTGAGCTAATCCGGCTTACCGGCGCGTTTGCTTCATAGCACGCCGAACGTCCAGCCTTCGGCCCGCGCGATGTGCGGTAAGATGCGCGAGCGAAACCAACGGAAAGATCGGGGCCGCCCTGCGTTTGCATCGCTGCCGCGGAATAGCTTTCGTATTCCAGATACTTAGCAGAAAGGAAGAGGATGCGGCTGTCGGTTGGAGTCGCTGCCGTTGTGCTTGCCTGTTCCGGCTGCGACTGGATGGAGCGAAGCGATCCGGCGCCCGTAGACACGGCCCGCGCGCGGCTTCAACAGGCCCGGACGGCCTGTGCGTCGAAGCTGACCTATGCGCGGCTCAAGGAATATGTATTCGACGAAGCCGCTCGCATCCGGAACTCCGATCCCAGCCGGCTGGATTCGCTCGCCGCGGCCTCCGTAGTGCGAATGGAGGATCCGGTTGTCAAAAGTCGGGACGGGGATCTGAACATTACTGTTTGCACCGGACGGTTCGTGCTCAACCTGCCGCCCGGCGTCCAGGACGCGTTTGACGGCCGCTCATTGATTGAGGCGGATGTCGAATATGCCGCGCAGGCGGCGGTCGACGGAAGCGGTCTCGTTTATTCGATGAACGGCGCGGAACCGATCATCTACCGGCTTGCGACGCTGGGCCTGCCTGCTCGGCCATTGCCTAACGTCGCCGCAGCCCCCGCGCCCAGCGTCGCGATCGAACGGCCTCCCGCGACCGCCAGCGCGGACTCAGGCTTGGAAAGGCCGCTGTCACCGCCACATCCCCCAGTCACCGCGGCGAGGAGGCAACCCGAGACGCAGCCGCAGTTGGCTGCGCGTTCAGAGCAAGCCTCTGGCAGGCGCCCTGCGCCGAGCGCGAAACCGAGCTTCAATTGCGGATACGCCAGGACGAGGAGTGAGAAGATGGTCTGCGGGAGCGGCTCGCTGGCAGCAGCCGACCGGCAGATGTCGGCGGCTTATTACAACGAAATGGCTGGCGCGGGCGCAAATGCCAAACGCGCACTTCGTCAGAGTCGCGACCGTTTTTTGGCGAGGCGCGAGCGCTGCCCGAACGAAGCGTGCGTTGCGCGCGTTTACGCGGAGCGAGTTGCCGAAATACGCAGCATTGCCGCGCGCTGACGCCGGCCCCTAGAGCACGCCGAAGGTCCAACCTTCGCTCCGCGCGATGTGGGCGGTCAGGCCCCCCGGCGCAAAGGCTCGCGGCTCGTGCAGCGCGAGCGCGCGCATTCCGGCAGCAGTGACGAGCGCATCGGTCTGGTGATCGTTGGGTTCGAAGCGAAGTCGCGCGGGCGGGCTGCCGAGGCCCGTCAGGGCGCGGTTGAGTTCGGCCCGGCTGCGAAGCTTGGTTCCGGCAAGGCCGGCGCGGCGAAGGTAGATGCGCGTGTAGATTTCGACCACGGCGCTGCCGCCATCCGGAAGCGGATCCATCGGCCAGATCGCGACCTTGCCGTCGATCCGGTGGAGCAAGCGCATTCCAGCGAAGCTCGCCTTGGCGACCTGCGCCGCTCCAATTGCGTCATAGGCGGATGCCGTCTTGCGGCCGCCCTGCCGGTTCAGCTGCTGATCGCATTGCCGGAAATGCATGAACCTCGCCTTCGCGCCGTCGGCAATTCCGAAATAGAAATGCGTGCGGTGCGCCGTTTCGAGGAAGCTCGCGGCGCCGAGGTCCTCGTCGTCGCTTAGGCGGTCGACATAGGCCCAGAAGTCGCGGGCGGTGCTGGGCACATCCGGCTCGCCCGGCAGATATTCTCCCCGATCGACGATCGGCGGAGCGAAGCTGAAGTCGAAGCCGAAGAGGGTCGGCTCCGTTGCCGCGCGCTTCAGGAGCCAGTCGAGGACCTCTTCGCGCGACCAGACGTGGCCGGGGCGGACCAGTCGCGGCGCGGCCGACCCGCGCGTCGCGGCGATGGCGATGCCTCTGTGGCGCCGCCCTTTCGCACCCGACCAGTCGATGGCCACATAGCTTTCGAAGCGGTGAGTCACTTCCTCCTGCGCGGGCGCGACCTGGGGAGAGCGGCGGCGTAGTCGCGCGATCGTCCGATGACGTCGCGTACTCGATCCTCGTCCTTGCCGTCGTAGCGGATGAGGACGCCAGGCCAGCCCTCGTAGTGCGGTGTCTGCCAATAGGTCTCGGGCTCGGTCGCTTTCAGGATTTCGATCGTGTCGAGATCGACCGCCACACCGAAGCTGGTGTCCGACTCATGGCTTGGGAACAGGAAGGCGCGGCCGTTGGACGCGACCTTGACCGCGGGCTTGCCCCAGCTGGTCGACAGCTCGGTATCGGGCAAAGTCAGTGCGAAAGCGATCGCCTCGTCAAAGGTCACGGCTTAGACCAGGGGCGGCTGCGCGTCGTCCGGTCCGGTGTGGCCGCCGCGAAGCCTCTTCGGAGGCGGGGGCACGGTGGGCGGACCGGCCTCGTCGGCCCATCGCTCGAGAATCCGCGCTGCCGCATCTCGTCCGCCGAGTCCGAAGGCCAGCGCCGTCGCGACCGCGGCGGAGCCGAGGATAAGGCCGAACGCCATCATCACGATCTGGTCAGCCAATCCCATGAAGGTCAGACCGATCGCGGTGAACAAGGCGATGATCGCGTAACGGACGATCGTCTGGGCGTAGCCACCTTCCCCGGTGCCGCTGCCAACCAGCTTGGCGATGATGTTTGAAAGGAAGATCCCGAAGACAATGATCAGGGTGCCGAAGATTACCTTGCTGCCGAGCGCGGTGACCTGGGCCAGGAAGATTGCGATGTCGTCGCCGCCGACCAGCCGCAAAGCAACGATAGATGCGGCGAGGATAATCGCGATCATGGCGACATTGGCGACGATCCGCGAGGGCCACGTATTGGCCGGAAGAACGCCGATAGACTTGATCGCTTCGTCGAATCCGGTGGGCGGAAGAATCGCCTCGATAATGGTCTTGAGAAAGCGTGCAGCGACGAAGGCAATCCCGATCCAAAGCGCCGCAGCAAGCAGCCTGGGGATCGCCGAGAAAATTTGGTTGAGCATGTCGATGGCCGGTCCGGAGATCGCTTCGATCCCGAGGACCTGAAGCGCGGCGATGGCGACAGGGATGATGATCAGGGCAAAGACCAACACGCCGGCAGCCTTGGCGAGGCTCGAACGGGTGCTGGCGGGGGCCGCGCCGGGTGGGACGGATTCGGGTGACGTACGGACCGTCCCCTCGGTCTCGCCTATGCCGATGCGCGCCATCAGCCCGTCAACATTGCTCGCGACCAGCACCGTTTCGACGAGCCGCTTCACGATTCGGGCGACGATCAGCCCGACGAAGAAGATTAGGCCAGCGGCCAGCAGGTGGGGCAGGAACTGGAAGATCTCGAGGGTCAGAGCGTCAATCGGCTGAAGGATTTGCCCAATGCCAAGGAACCTAAGCGCGGCCATGATGCCAACGAGCCAGATGATGAGCTTTGCGATCACTCCGAGCTGGTGACCGACCGTCTCTTCAGGCGTCCCCGTCACATGCTTACGCAGCGCTGGCGATCGATCGATCGCCTTCTGCAGCATCCATTTCACCGCGCGTGCAATGAGCCACGTCGCGACGATGATAAGGAGGGCAATCAGGATCTTCGGCCCCCAGAACATCAGCTGTGCTTGCCAATAGGCGCTCTGGTCCACCTGATACATGCGACTGCTCCCTGTCCTGACAGGCGACTAACCGTCGTCCGCCGCTGTTTGTTGCAGCTCTTTTCGCCGCTCGTCCCAATAAGCAAGACGCTCACGAATTTTGGCCTCGAAACCGCGGTCGCTGGGCTCGTACAGAGTCTCGCCGGCCATGCCTTCCGGCCAGTAATCCTGTCCGGAAAAAGCCTCGTCGGAGTCATGGTCGTAGGCGTACCCCTTGCCGTATCCCACGTTTTTCATGAGGCGCGTGGGCGCATTGAGGATATGCATCGGCGGCATCAGCGAACCGGTTTCCTTCGCGGACGTCCACGCCTTCTTCTGGGCCATGTAAGTGGCGTTCGATTTGGGTGCGGTGGCGAGATAGAGGCAGGCTTGAACGATGCCGATTTCACCCTCGGGCGAACCCAGGAAATCGTACATCTCCTTGGCCGCGAGACACTGCAGCAGGGCATTCGGGTCGGCGAGCCCGATGTCTTCCGAGGCGAAGCGCGTCAGCCGGCGGATCACGTAGAGCGGTTCTTCGCCCGCGACGAGCATTCGCGCGAGATAGTAAAGCGCCGCCTGCGGGTCGGAACCGCGCAACGACTTATGGAGCGCGGAGATGAGGTTGTAATGGCCCTCTCGGTCCTTGTCGTAGACAGGGACCCGGCGATGGAGCAGATCCGATAGTTCGGAGGGGCCGAGGGGCCGTTCGATCTCCACCGAGAACAGGGTCTCGACTTGGTTGAGGACGAAGCGGCCGTCACCGTCGGCGCTCGCGATCAGGGCTTCGCGCGCCTCGGGCGTGAGCGGAAGATCGCGGTCTTCGAGCTTCTCGGCGCGGCGGACCAGTTCCTCGAGCGCGTCATGGTCGAGCCGTCTCAGAATCAGCACCTGGCAGCGTGAGAGAAGCGCGGCGTTGAGTTCAAAGCTCGGATTCTCGGTTGTCGCCCCGACCAGAGTCACTGTGCCGTCTTCGACATAGGGCAGGAATCCGTCCTGCTGGGCGCGGTTGAAGCGGTGGATTTCGTCCACGAAGAGCAAAGTCTGTTGTCCGGCACGTGCGGCCGTGCGGGCTTCGGCAAAGACCTTCTTCAGGTCGGCGACGCCAGAGAAGACTGCGGAAATATTGACGAAGCGCATGCCGACCGCGTCGGCGAGCAGGCGGGCAATGCTCGTCTTCCCGGTTCCAGGCGGTCCCCACAGGATCATTGAGGCGAGCTTGCCCGCCGCGACCATCCTGCCGATCGCTCCCTCAGGTCCGGTCAGATGCTCCTGGCCAACGACCTCATCGAGCGAACCTGGCCGAATCCTATCTGCGAGCGGCGCATTGGCGGAGGGAGGCTCGGTTGGCTGAGTGGGAATCTCCTGGTCGGCGAACAAGTCGGACATGCTCTCGAAACATAGAGCCAACGGAGGAAATTGCACGTTCAGCCTTGTCTACGATGCAGCTAAGATATATCTTAGACACATCAAAAGGAGGACATATGTCGCATCGAAATCACCAACATGGCTGCGGACCGCGCGGCCGGTTCGAATTCAATGTTCCCGCAGCCCTGTTCGCGATGCGTGGCGGCCGCGGTTGGCAGGGCGCTTGGGGTCCGTTCAATTTCGACTTCGACAGCGACGGCTGGGGCGGCGGCCGCAAAAGCCGGCGCACGCGGCGAATGTTCGAATCGGGAGAGCTCCGCCTCGTGCTCTTGAAGCTGATCGTCGATGAACCACGTCATGGTTACGACCTGATCCGAGCGATCGAGGAGCTGACCGGCGGCGAATATGCGCCGAGCCCCGGGGTGGTGTATCCGACCCTGACCCTTCTCCAGGACATGGGATTGATCGAGGAAGCGCCGGGTGAGGGCCCGCGCAAGTCGTTCCAGGCGACCGACGAGGGCCGCTCCTATCTTGAAGAGCGCTCGGACGAAGTCGAGGGGCTGTTCGATCGCCTCGAGGACCTGAAGCCGCGTGGCGAAAACATGGCCGGACCGGCGATCGGCCGAGCGGTCAAGAATCTCATGACGGCGCTTGCCCACCGTGTGAAACAGGAGGGGTTCGATGAAGACCTCTTCCTCGAGGTGGCTGCGATCCTCGACGAAGCCGCACACAAGATCGAGCGGGTGAAGTCGAGCCGCGACGAGCCTAGCGACGAGTGAGCCGGGTTAGCCGCTCGCGCTTGGCCAGCGCGCGTCCGTAGGAACGGACCACGGTCGAATTGATCGTGTCCCAGTCCATTGTCTGCGCGAAGGCGAGGCCAGCCTCGCCGTGGCGGCGGCGCAGCTCGGGATCGCGCGCATAGGCCTTCAGCGCGTCCGCAAAGCCATCGATGTCGGTCGGCTCGACCAGAGTTCCGGTCTCGCCGTCGCGCACGATGCTGGTCGCGCCGGTCGCTTCGGCGGCGACGACCGGCAATGCACAGGCCAGCGCTTCAAGCGTCACGTTGCCGAACGCCTCGGTGATCGACGGGTTGAACAGCACGTCGGTGCTGGCGAGCGCTCGGGCCAGATCGGTAAACTCCTGGTGGCCGAGAAAGATCGCTTTCGGCAGATGCTGCTCGAACCACGGCCTGGCCGGACCGTCGCCGATCACGACGACGCGGTGCCTGACCCTTCGTTTCCGGAGAACCTCGATCGTATCGGCGAACACGTCGAGGCCCTTTTCCATGACGATACGGCCGAGATAGGCGATGGCGAGCTCGTCGTCGGCGATGCCGAGGCTCCGCCGCCACACCATGTCCCGACGGCCGGGGTTGAACTGCTCGCGGTCGATGCCTCGCGCCCAGATCGAGATTTCGCGATTCATACGCTGCGCGCGGAGCACCGCTGCGGTCGATTCTGCTGGGGCCATGATCGCCTCGCAGCGATGATAGAGCCGGCGCAGCAGGATCCGCGCGAGGGGCTCAAGCCATTGCAGGTGATAATATTCCAGATAGGTCTCAAATCGGGTGTGGACCGAGGCAACCGCGGCAATCTCCCTCTTTCGCGCCCAGGTGACCGCCCGATGCCCGACGATGTCGGGCGCGGAGATGTGCACAACGTTCGGTCCGAACTCGGCCAGGTCGCGACGCACGCGCGGGCTGAGGCCAGTGCCCAGCCGGTATTCGGACCGCGTCGGGATGGGGATCGACGGCAGGCTGACGAGGTCGCCGGTCGGTTCGAACGCCGGAGTGTTGGTGGTCGGCGAATAAATCCGGACCTGCGCGCCTTGCCGCAACAGATAGCCGACCAGGCGGTTCAGGGCCTGGTTGGCCCCGTCCCGGACGTAATTGTAATTGCCCGAAAAGAGGGCCACGCGGAGGTCTTTGGGGTTCACGGGCCGCGGCTGTAGGGGTTTATCTGTGGGCGTCAAATTCGGCCTCCCGCCAGTCGCGCGCCCTGACGCTCGATTGTTCATCCTAGGCAGTTTACCGGGCGACGCATCGCTCGCGGCGCGGCGTTATTATGCTCACCCTACCAACCAATTCTGGCGGTTGCTCGGCGCAGCGATCGGCGAAGAGCTGCAATCGCTGGATTATGATCGGCGGCTCGAGCGGCTGGCCGAACGGCGTGTAGGCCTGTGGGACGTCATCGCTTCTGCCAGCCGAAGCGGCAGCCTCGACCAGGCAATTCGCGATGCCGAGCACAACCAGCTCGAGCATCTGCTCCATGATTTCCCCGAACTTCGAGCGATCGCATTCAACGGCTCGATTTCGTCGCGCATCGGGCGCGGCCTGATCGGGCGGCTGCCCCGCCAACTGGCGCTTCTGGAGCTTCCGTCTTCGAGCGCGGCGAACACCCGTCCCTTTGCCGAGAAGGCCGAAGCCTGGTCGAGGCTTGCCCAATTTTGCGCACCCGCCCAAAGTGAGGGACCATGATTCCCCTCGAAGAGCCGGTCGAAGAAGACAAAAGCCTGTCGATGGTCGACGAAGCCCTGGTCGCGGGCACGATCGCCAACACCAACGGGCTGCTCGTGATCCTCGCCAAGTTGGTCGCGCGCGGAGTATTCGACCGCGAAGACCTCCAGGCCTTTTCGGAAAGCTATTCCAAGCCGCTCGACCATGTCGGGATGCGTGAGAATGAGCTCGTCGGGCAGATGCAGGATCAGATGGAATCCACGCTCGCCGAGCTGATGCGCTACTTGAGCGACCGCGAGCGCGAGCACGACTAGGAATCGTGGTGCGAATTGCCGTGTCACTGGGCGCATTGGCGCTTGTCACTGGGTCGCCCGCGCTGGCGCAGCACGAGGACATGCCCGGCATGCAAATGCCAATGCCGGAGAAGTCCGCGTCTAAGAAAAAGAAAGCTGCTCCGAAGAGGACTGCCAAGAAGAAAGCGGCGGCAACGCCTGTTCAGCATGTGCAGGGCAGGGAAGCGCCCGCTCCGATGGAAGGCATGACGGTGCCGATGGAGCATGAAACTAAGCCGTCCGCGGCCGAGTCCCCGCCCGTCGATCAGTCGCAGATGGGCGAACTGCCGATGCCGGGGATGGCGCATGGCGAGCACGCTGATCACCAGATGCAGATGACGGGAGCGCTCGGCTCGTATCCGATGGAACGCGAATCCTCGGGCACGGCGTGGCAGCCTGACACATCGGAGCACGCTGGGCTCCATGTGACGAGCGGCGACTGGATGCTGATGGCCCACGGTGTGCTCAACCTCGTTTACGACCATCAATCCGGTCCGCGCGGAGACGACAAGGCGTTCGCATCCGGAATGCTGATGGGGATGGCCCGGCGTCCGCTCGGCAACGGCACTTTGCAGTTCAAAGCAATGCTCAGCCCCGACCCGATCATGGGCGCGCGGGGCTATCCATTGCTGCTGGCAAGCGGCGAGACCGCGAACGGCGCGGATCGCCTGATCGACCGTCAGCATCCGCACGACCTGTTCATGGAGCTGTCAGCGTCCGTGTCGCAAAACATCGGATCGAAAAGCAGCGTGTTTCTCTACGGCGGCCTGCCCGGCGAGCCGGCGTTCGGCCCGCCCGCCTTCATGCACCGCGAAGCGATCATGGATTCACCCGAGGCGCCGATCAGCCACCACTGGCTCGATTCCACGCACATCAGCTTCGGGATAGTGACCGGCGGAGTTGTGGTCGATCGCGTGAAGCTGGAAGTCAGCCGTTTCAACGGTCGCGAACCCGACCAGCACCGCTGGAACATCGAGACAGGGCCGCTCGATTCAACGTCGGTTCGCGTATCATGGAACCCGACGCGAACGCTTGCGCTGCAGGGCAGTTGGGGAGATTTCGAGGATACCGAGCAACTCGAACCAGGGTTCAACCAGAAGCGCTGGTCGGCAAGCGCGCTCTGGGCGAACGAGGTGGCACCCGGCTGGAAACTCGCTGGAACGCTCGCCTGGGGCCGGAAGAGCGCACATGGTCACAACGACGATGCCGTTGCAGCCGAGGCGTCG
>JBKPKF010000050.1:0-5525 GCA_046730995.1 Pseudomonadota bacterium | reverse complement strand
TTCCGGGTGCGGTGCTCCTGGCTCGCGCCCGGTCAGTCCCGACGGTGCTGATTTCGCTCGCGATGATGGTCGCCGGCTGCCTGATCATGCTGCTCGCGGTCAACGTCGAAACTTACGAAGTGGTGTTGCTCGGCCTGTTCGTGATGGCCAGCGGAATCACCGTGCTCCAAGTCGCCGCCAACCCGCTGGCCGCGGCGCTCGGCCCGCCCGAGCGCAGCCATTTCCGGCTGACCTTCAGCCAGGCCTTCAACAGCTTCGGCACCTTCATCGGCCCCTACCTCGGCGCCCATCTCTTCCTCAAAGGCATCGAGGTGAAGCAGGGCACGCACGTCAGCGCAGCCGCGCGCGCCGGGTCGTTCGCCGGGATCGACCGCGCGTTCTTCTGGATTGCCGGCCTCATCCTCCTCATCGGCCTGATCATTTACGTCGGCCGCAAGTTGATTGCCGCTGCCGCTCCGCCGCCTCCGAGGGAGACCGCCCGGCGCGGCATCGGTGCTACTCTGGCCGAGGCGGTCGCCTCGAAATGGGCTTTGTTCGGTGGGCTCGCGATCTTCCTTTACGTCGGCGCCGAAGTCGCGATCGGCACGCAAATGGCTCTGTTCCTGAACAGCGCGTACGTCTGGGACGTGCCGCTCGAAACGGCCGGCAAATATGTGAGCCTCTACTGGGGCGGGGCAATGGTGGGCCGGCTGATAGGCTCCGCGCTGCTGACACGGGTTCCGGCGCCGCGGCTGCTCGCCGTCTTCACCGCGGCGGCGTGCTCCTTGTGCTTATTGGTGTTCGTGGTGGGCGGCGTTCCGGGGGGCTACGCCGCGCTGTCAATCGGGCTCTTCAACTCCATAATGTTCCCCGTAATCTTCACGATCACTCTGGAGCGCTCGACTGCATCGGAGGAAGCGACGTCGGGATTCCTCTGCTTTTCGATCGTCGGCGGAGCAGCGATCCCGCCGCTGACGGGCCTCGTTTCGCAGCACACGAACTATGTAACTGCGTTCGTGGTGCCGGCCGTCTGCTATGCGGTGCTGTGCCTCTTCGCGATCGCGTCACATCGTGCGCGGACGCACCTGCGTGACGAGCCCGCGGCCGCGACGATTCACTAACGGGGGATCATTGCCGCCGGTACGGCACCCAGTCGCCGATGAAGCAGGTCGCGCCCGGGATGATCGCGCCCTGTTCAAGGCCGCGAACATGGTCACCCCTGCAATATTCTCCACCGAGCTTGGGTTCGACGATGATCGTGCTCAGGGTCTCGATTCCCGGACATTGAGCACCGAGGTGAGTGACCCAGATCGTTGGACCGTCGTCATAGGCAAGCGTCTGCGAATCGATCACGCGGAGGTTCGTGGCCTGGTTCGAGTTGACGCAGCTCCGCGGCGATCCGGCGACTCGGCCCGCAGTCTCCTGGGCGAAGGCGGCGCGGTCGCCTGGTGCGGCGGGTCGGGTGCAACCGGTGGCGGCAAGAGCGAAGGCGGATAACAAAATCAAAGAGCGCATGGCGGGCCTCCTCGGGGTGGAACGCACGAAAGCTGGTGCCCGGTGCCGGGCGCGAGATAACCGGGCACCGTGTCGAAGTGAATCGCCTCATACCACCGAAGTGGATGGGGCGGCGGCGCATGATGCCTCGGCAGAGGCAGCCGCGACCGGCTCTGCCAATAAGCGATCGATGCATCTCGCCACCATTTCGCTTCGATACGCTGGCGGTTGAGCGTGGCAGCGACAGCGGCGTGGCGCTGCGCATCGACGAAGCGTCGTAGCAGAACCCACTGCTGCTGGGCTGCTTCGACCCCCCGGAGGCCTCGATCATAATGCGCAACGAGTTCGTCCCAAAGGCTTCGCCCGGACTGCATCCGGTATGTCCAGGGGACATGGTGGAACCACAAGAGATAGTCGTCGGAAACGCACTTGAGATCGGTGAAGCAACCTCCAATCTTTTGCTCATATTGCCCCGCTGCGTCGCTTCCTGACGCGGTTCGGTCGAAACCAATCCCGCGCGCATCCGCCTGGCTGTAGTAGCAGGGGTTCCAACTCGACTGGGCGAGGTCGCACACCCAAGGTCCGGGCCCATAATGATGATCGGTTGCCATCTGATGGGCTAGGCCGAGCGGCGTCATGAAATCGACCGCCGCTTCCCGTGAGTGCGCCATCATCGAGACCACTCGTCCAACCAGGCCCGGGTCGTTGCTCCAGGTCATGCGGGTCCATTCTTCGGCGATGTTCGACGGGGCCGCTGCCGGATTCCAAGCCAGACGACCGAAGGCGTACCAGTTCGCCTGGTCGAAGTGGTTACCGGTCCAGTTGCGGTCACTTCCGACGTTCGAGACTCCGGCCATGGCTTTTATTGTAGCGCGCACCGGTGAGCCGCAGCCGGGTGAACAGGTATCGGCGTCAAGCGTCTCCGACCACATGGGCGCCAGGAAGACGATCCCGCTGCCCTGGCCGAGATATTCGCGTGTGAGCTGAACTTCCATCGCAACATTCGTCCGCCTCATTCGTCCGAAGAGCGGGTGAAAAGGTTCACGCGGCTGGAAGTCGATCGGGCCGTTCTTGATCTGGACGATGACGTTGTCCGCGAATTGCCCGTCGAGCGGCTTGAACTCGTCGTACGCCTGCCTGGCGCGGTCCTCTTTGGCGGACGAATAAACGAAGGCGCGCCAAAGCACGACGCCGCCATGCGGGTCGAGGGCCTCGGCAAGCATGTTCGCACCGTCGGAATGAGAGCGATGATGGTCCTGCGGTCCGGGCGCGCCTTCGGAATTTGCCTTGACTAGGAAGCCGCCGAAATCGGGGATGAGGCCGTAGATCTCGTCGGCCTTCGCCGTCCACCACTTCCGAACGGCGGGATCGAGGGGATCGGCAGTCTTGAGGCCGCCGATGTCGATCGGCGCTGAGAAACGCGCGGAGAGATAGACACGCACGCCCCATGGGCGGAGCTGGTCGGCCAGCGCCGCGACCTTTTTCAGGTACGGCTCCGCCAGGACTTCCGCCGCGGCATTGACGTTGTTGAGGACGGCTCCGTTGATGCCGATCGAGGCATTCGCGCGCGCGTAATCCGTGTAACGCGGGTCCTTGCCTTCGGGCAGGGCCTGCCAGTCCCACAGGGACTTGCCCGCGTATCCGCGTTCCACGGTGCGATCGAGATTGTCCCAATGATCGAGCATGCGGAGTTGGAGCTTCGGACGATCCGTGACCGCCAGCCGATCCAAGGGCCGGCGCGTCTGGATCAGCCGGAGCAGCGCGAACGATCCATAGAGCAGCCCGCGGTCGTCATTGGCGGAAATCACGATTGCGCGGTGTCCCGCGACCCGCTCTGCGCGGATGGCGAACCCTTCGTTCCCGGCGCCCGGCGTTTGCTGGATCCGGCCGACGATCGCGCCGTCGCGGTCCACCCTCGCGCTCACCGGCACCGGAGTGGCGAGCAGGCCCGACAGCCCGCGCTGCAGCTCGCTTGAAGCCGACCGCGCCATAGCGCCGTCCGATTGCACCACGATCTCCGTAGCCGCGGCCTTATATTGCTGTCGCTCGGCTGCCGGCAGCGGATCGTAACGAAGCCACAGCCGATAACCGTCTTCCGCATATGAAGCCCTCGGAACCATGAGCAGGATCAGCGCGATCAACGCCGTTTCCGGAGCTCGTCTCAAATCCCGCATTGTCGGCTCCAGCCTATCCTGTTAGCGCTATCATGATAAGGGGAGACAGCGTGCTTCTGACCCGGCGCGAGAGTTTGACGGTAGCTGCGGGTCTCGCGGTAGGTGCCGCATCGCCGGCCCGTCCTCCTTCGCTCAACCAGCTCGCGAAGCGCAGCGGAAGGCGTTTCGGCTCCGCGGTCGCATGGAGCCCTCCAGGCACCGATTCCGGCAGCATCGCCAATCCCGCGTACACCGCGATTCTCGAGCGCGAATGCTCGCTTCTGGTTCCGGAAAATCAGCTGAAATGGCAATGGGTTCGGCGCTCGCCGGGGACTTTCGATTTCCGCGCTTTCGACGCAATTGCCGATTATGCGTTGCGCCACGGTTTCGCCTTGCGCGGCCACACCCTCTTTTGGACGCCAACCAAATGGTATCCGAAGTGGCTCGCGGAGCATGAATTCAAGTCGGGCGCAGAGGCCGAACACTTGCTGGTCGAGCATGTTCGGACCGTTTGCCGGCGTTACGGAACGCGCATCTATTCCTATGACGTCGTCAATGAGGCCGTGCAGCCCGAGACCGGCGAAATCCGCGACACGAACGTCACTCGCGCGCTCGGCGGCGAACCTTTCCTCGACTTGATGTTCCACACCGCGCGGTCCGAGGCGCCGCATGCCCAGCTCGTCTACAACGATTATATGAGCTGGGAACGCATCGCCGTGGACGAGACCCACATGAAGGGGGTGCTGAAGCTGCTCGAAGGCTTCAGGAAGCGCGGCACGCCGGTCGATGCGCTCGGAGTCCAGTCACACATCCGCTTGCTCAAGGACTGGCCGGTTGCTCGCATCGTCAGCGAGTCCGAACGCCCGTGGCGGCGCTTCATCGATGAGGTTGTCGGCATGGGCTACAAGCTGCTGATCACCGAATTCGACGTGAACGACCATTCGGCACCGACAAATCCGAGCCTCCGTGACCGGATGGTTGCGGATTATGCGAGAGCCTATCTTGACGTAATGCTGAGCTATCCGCAGCTCGGTGACGTGCTGTGCTGGGGAATGTGCGACCGCTACAGCTGGCTCGAGAATTTCGATCCGCGCGCAGACAAGGCGCGCAAGCGCGGCACGCCGTACGATGTGCGCTTCCGGCCGAAGTTGCTGCGGCAAGCCATCGCGTCGGCGTTCGCGTCGGCACTCTCCGCTCATGCCTAGACCGGCGCGCAGCAGTCTGTTTGCCATCGTCGCACTCGTCCAGTCTGCAACCGTCCCTGCGGCCGCGGTGCAGCGCCAGATCACGCTCGATGTCGCTGCAGCGAGGCAACCGGTCGACCGATTCTTCAATCTGTCGGTGGGATCGGATTATCCGGGCACGCTGATCCGGCCCCGGGCACAGGCGCAGCTCAAGACCGCCGTCGACGAGCTCGGATTTCGCTACCTTCGTTTTCACGCAATCTTCCACGACGTGCTCGGCACTGTGAAGGTTGCGAACGGCAAGCCGGTTTACGACTGGAGCGGCATCGACAGGCTCTATGATGCCCTGCTGGCACGGCGGATCCGTCCCTTCGTCGAGCTCGGCTTCACGCCGGAGGCGCTGAAGACCTCCGAGAACAGCATCTTCTGGTGGCACGGCAATACGTCGCATCCGCGGCCGGAAATGTGGCGGGACCTGGTCGACGCGTTCGTCCGCCACCTGGAGGCCCGCTACGGGCGGCACGAGGTCCGCAGCTGGCATTTCGAGGTTTGGAACGAGCCGAACCTCGACGGCTTCTGGGAGAAAGCCGACCAGCCGGCCTACTTCTCACTCTACGACGTGACCGCGCGAACCGTGAAGGCCGTCGATCCGAAGCTTCGAGTCGGCGGTCCTTCAACTGCAGGAGCCGCGTGGGTCGCTGAATTCCTCGACCAT
>JBKPKF010000049.1:0-1816 GCA_046730995.1 Pseudomonadota bacterium | reverse complement strand
CAGCGAGTTCGACCCGCTGACCGGCAAGACCATCGCCAGCCTCGACAGCATCAAGGTCTATGCGAACTCGCACTATGTGACGCCCGGCCCGACGCTCAAGCAGGCGATGGAGGCGATCAAGCACGAGCTCGCCGAGCGGTTGAAGGAGCTGACGGCCGAGGGGCGGCTCCTCGAAGCGCAAAGGCTCGAGCAGCGCACCAATTTCGACCTCGAGATGATCGCCGCGACGGGCAGCTGCGCGGGCATCGAGAATTACTCGCGCTTCCTCACCGGCCGCCTGCCCGGCGAGCCGCCGCCGACCCTGTTCGAATATCTCCCCGATAACGCCTTGCTGTTCATCGACGAGAGCCACCAGACGGTGCCGCAGATCGGCGCGATGGCGCGGGGCGATCACCGGCGGAAGATCACGCTCGCCGAATATGGCTTCCGCCTTCCGAGCTGCATCGACAACCGGCCGCTCCGCTTCAACGAATGGGACGCGATGCGCCCGCAGACGACCTTCGTCTCGGCGACGCCCGGCCCGTGGGAGATGAACGAGACCGGGGGCGTCTTCTCCGAGCAGGTCATCCGCCCGACCGGCCTCATCGACCCGCCGGTCGAGATCAAGCCCGTCGAGGACCAGGTCGACGACCTCGTCAACGAGGCGAAGCTGACCGCGAAGAAAGGCTATCGCACGCTCGTCACCACGCTGACCAAGCGCATGGCGGAGGACCTCACCGAATATCTGCACGAGGCGGGCCTGAAGGTCCGCTACATGCACTCGGACGTCGAGACGCTGGAGCGCATCGAGCTGATCCGCGAGCTTCGGCTCGGCGTCTACGATGTGCTGGTCGGCATCAACCTGCTGCGCGAGGGCCTCGACATCCCCGAATGCGGCCTCGTCGCGATCCTCGACGCCGACAAGGAGGGTTTCCTCCGCTCCGAAACCTCGCTGATCCAGACCATCGGCCGCGCCGCGCGCAACGTCGACGGGCGCGTGATCCTCTACGCCGACACCGTCACCGGCTCGATCGAGCGCGCCCTCGCAGAGACCAACCGCCGCCGCGAGAAGCAGCTCGAATATAATGCCGAGCACGGCATCACGCCGGAGAGCATCAAACGCCAGATCCACGACCTGCTCGCGGACGTCACGCAGCGGGATGGCGTGCTAGTCGACACCGGCGACGAGGAGCGTCCGCACCTCGTCGGCCACAACCTGAAGGCCTATATCGGCGACCTCGAGGAGCGGATGCGCAAGGCGGCCGCCGACCTCGAATTCGAGGAAGCCGCACGGCTTCGCGACGAGATCCGCCGCCTCGAGGAAGACGACCTCGGAATCCCCGATTTCGAACGCGTTGCGCCGCGCCCGCTTGGGGCTTCGACCGAAGGCAGGCCCGGCACTCGCAAGGGCCGGTTCGGCAAGCAGCAGCGGACGCGCTTCGGCGGGCGTCGCGGCTAAAGAAAGCTACCGAAGCACGCCCTTCTTCTCCATCGCCCGCGCATAGAGGAACAGCGCGATCGCGATGACGATGACGATCGCCGGGATCAGCTTCATCATCGGGCTTTCCTCAGCTCCGGGAATCGGCGGAGCCAGGAGCATCTGGTACCCGAGGCTGAGGATCGCGCCGACGAGCGAAATGCCGAACGACCAGACTGCCCAGCGGCTGCGGATCAGCAACAGTGCAGAGCCCAATAGCGCGAGCCACACGCCGAGGCCCCAACCGACTTGCGCATACATCGGCATGCTTTCGACCCAGTTGAGGGCGACGTTCGGGTCGACGCCCGGCATGGCCGTCCTCAGATATTCCATGTTGTGCGTGCGGGTCATCACATAGTC
>JBKPKF010000048.1:0-10629 GCA_046730995.1 Pseudomonadota bacterium | reverse complement strand
GAGTAGATCCTGCGGGTTATAAGCCAGACTTGGCCCAAGTCCGAGCCAGCCCAGGTTGACGGGACTCATTTGGAATTGGCTGGGAAGCGCGACCTGGAGGACGTTGTTGCCGGCGAGGTTAACGAAAGCTTCGTCAGGCCTCAGCGATTTGCGGTGATCCGTCCAGTTGGCGCCGAAAACAAGCTGCGAAAGGAAGCTGGTGTTCAGATCCTTCGCGATTTCAGCGTGGGGCTGCCAGATGCGGTCGTGGACGATGCGCTTGTTCCAATAACCGGGCCTGGCGGAACCGGTGACGGGATCCGTGCCTCCCCAACCCTGCGGACTGGTGATGAGGATCAGGCTCGGGTCGGAATAGTCGAGGTTATGGCTGGTAATGACCGAGCCAGTATCGCTCGTCTCGAACCCCAGCGTGTCGCCCGGGCCGCTCTTGTTGTAACCGGTGCCCGCGTAGGTTTCGAAAACCGTTTCGTAGCGATAGGTCTTCGAATAGCTGAGGTCCAGGAAGCCGTGCCATCCGTTCGGGCCGTCGTAGCGGTTGTTCCAGCCGAAGGAATAGAGTTTGGCGTGTCGCGGCTGAATGACGTTGCGGACGACGTTCCAGACATTGGAAAAGGTCCCGGAGGTGACCACGCCGTCCTCAACATTGCCCGGCGTTAGTGTTGCACCACCCCACTGCAGCGGGATTTCGATGCCGCGCTTGATCTGGTCGTCCTTGAAGTTGGAATAGAAGCCGTCGATCGTGGACGTGATGGTGTCGGTCGGCTTGAATTCGAGCGTTCCGGCGAGGCCCAAGCGCTTGAGTTCGGTCGACGTTGAATAGGGCTTCAGGCCGCCGATGACGACATTGCCTCCGCCGGCGTCGGCGTAGCCCCAGCTATTGAATTCCTTGATTTCATAGGGTTCGTCGGCCCAGCTGGCGGCCAGCGCGACGCCGACCTTTCCGTCGGCGAACTGGTCGACGTAAACACCGTTCACGCGATAGCCGTATTTCTTGGCGTCGGGATTGAGCTTTCCGAGATCCGGGTAAACCACGCGGCCGCCGACGGAGATGATCCGCCTGCCGGCCTCAATCGGACGGATCGTGCGGAGGTCGACGGTGCCGGCAATTCCCTGGCCGACGACGGAGGCCAACGGCGTCTTGTAGACGTTCACCTGGTTGATGACTTCGGCCGGATACTGATCATATTCGACGGCGCGGTTATCGCCCGTGGAAGTCTGCTCGCGGCCATTGAGGAGAGTCGTCGAGAAGTCCGGGCCGAAACCGCGGATCGAAATGACGTCGGCGCGGCCAGAGAGGCGCTGCGAGGTCAGGCCGGGGAGGCGGGCGATCGCTTCGCCGATCGACGCGTCCGGCAGCTTGCCGATATCTTCGGCGCTGACCGATTCGACAATCTGGTCGGCTTTCTTTTTCTTGTTGATCGCGTTCTGCAGCGAGGCCCGGAAGCCGGTGACGACGATCGCGCCCTGATCATCGGAACTGGGCGCCGGGGTCGAGCCCTGGGTCGCAGCGGTGTCTTGCGTGGCAGTTTCTTGCGAAGCAGCCCCGGTTACAGCGACCGACGCCGCCTCGGTCTGCTGCGCCCACGCCGGGCTCGATGCGAGAATCGTTGCAACCGCAAGCGGGCTTGCCGCCGCCACGAACCGCGAACGCGAAGAAAGATTCATCATGTATTCGGCCCCCTGAAACCGGCGACGTACACCGGACACAAACCTGCAAGGGGTAAAAACCCCTCTCCCGAAACAAGAGTATCAGAGGATTGCGGGAGCGAAACGGGGCGGAACTGCTATACATACGTATTCAAGGCGCTAAGAATTCACATCGATGACGCAGAGGCGCCCGACCTCGTTCGACATCGCGGCTTTGGCTGGTGTGTCGCAGCCGACCGTTTCCCGCGCGCTTTCCGGCAGTCCATCGGTCAGCGAAGCGACCCGGGCGCGCGTCCTCGCCGCCGCCGAAGAGCTCAATTACAAGGTCGATAAGAACGCGTCGGGACTTCGCCGCCGTCAGTCGCGCACGCTCGCAGTGCTATTCTTCGAAGAATGGACGCCCGGCGGGGCGCAGATGAATCCCTTCTATTTGTCATTGTTGGGACCGATGGTCCGCCGCTGCGCGGAGCATGGGTACGACCTGCTGATCTCCTTCCAGCAACTCTCATCCAACTGGCACCTCGATTACGAGGACAGTCATAAGGCGGATGGAATCGTCCTTCTCGGCTACGGCGACTATCTCCAGCACAGGCCCAAGCTCGAGCAGCTGATCGAGCGCGGCGCGCACTTCGTGCGCTGGGGCGCCGCCACCGAAGGCCAGCTCGGGACGACTCTATCGTCGGACAATGAGCAGGGCGGGTTCGACGCAACCACGCACCTCCTCCGGCAGGGCCGCCGAAGCATCGCTTTCGTGGGCACGGCCGAACCCGGATATCCGGAATTCCTCGAAAGGTGGCGAGGCTATGGCCGGGCCTTGCGCGCGGCAGGGATCGCGCCTGACGAGATCCTGTGTGTCAATTCTGACCCGAGCGAGGAAAGCGGTGTCGAGGCCGTCGAGGAGCTTTTGAAGCGAGGCGCGAAGTTCGACGCGATCTTCGCCGCGAGCGATGTGGCCGCGATCGGGGCGATGCATGCGCTTCAGAGCCGCGGTTTCGAGGTTCCCGCCGATGTGGCGGTCGTCGGTTTTGACGATATTCCTGCGGCAAGCCTCTCGACCCCGCGCTTAACGACAGTGACTCAGGACGCGCGGCGAGCCGCCGAGCTGCTGATCGACACCTTGATCGATTCAATCGAGACCGGCGAGATCCACAACAGCCTCCTTCCGGTCCACCTCACGATCAGGGATTCGAGCGTCTGCGACCCCAGCGAGTGAAGGTGTGAGCGAGCTCACGCGCCGCGAGGCGATTGGCGCGGGAGCACTCGCCCTCAGCCTCGCCGGTTCGCTTGCCGAGCGCACGGGCGCTCAAGTCAAACCTTCGCCGGATTACAGCCCACGGCGCCAAATTCGGCTGGAACGATGGCGCTTTCATCTCGGCCATGCCGCCGACGTCGAGAAGGACTTCGGTTTCGGCAGCGATCAGCGCACATTCGCCAAGGCCGGCGCATCCGCCGATGCCGCGAGGACCGACTTCGATGATTCCAAGTGGATCGAAGTGCAGGTGCCGCACGATTGGGCCGTAGCTTTGCCGTTCGCGGCGCCGAAGGGGCCGCCGCCGAAGGACCGCGCCGACTCTATGGCGGCGCACGGATTCAAAGCGATCGGCCGCGATTTTCCCGAGAACAGCATCGGCTGGTACCGGACTGCGATCACGATCACGCCCGCCGACAAGGGCCGGCGCATCTGGATCGAGTTCGACGGCGTGTTTCGCGACTGCCTCGTCTTCGTGAACGGCTATGTCGTGGGACAAAACGAGAGCGGCTACGCGCCCTTCCGCGTCGAGATCGACGATTTCCTGAATTACGACGGCAAGCCCAACGTGGTCACGCTGCGCTGCGATGCAACGCTCGGCGAGGGATGGTTCTACGAAGGCGCCGGCATCTACCGCAACGTCCAGCTGGTCATCACGAACCCCGTCCACATCCCGCAATGGGGCACATTCATCCGAAGCGCGGTCCGGACGAACGGCGCGGTCATTCACGCTCAGACGGAGGTGTTCAACAGCAGCGCGCAATCCGCGTCGGTCGTGCTGCGCCAGTCGCTCTGGGGCTCCGGACCACCGGTCACTTTGCCCGACACGAAGCTGGAGCTCGGTCCACGCGAGCGCCGCACAATCGCTCAAGAGGCGCTCATCAAGACGCCGCTGTTATGGTCCCTCGAAGAGTGCAATCTCCATAAACTGGTTTCAGTCGTCGAGTCCGGCGGCGTTCCGGTCGATGAAGTCGACACCTTCTTCGGGATCCGCGACATCCGCTTTGATGCCGCTCGAGGCTTCTTCCTCAACGGAAAGCCATTGAAGCTGCTCGGCACGGCAAACCATCAGGATCATGCGGGGGTCGGCACGGGAATTCCTGACTCGCTCCACCGCTGGCGCGTCACCCAGCTCAAGGAGATGGGGTCGAATGCCTGGCGGAGCGCGCATAATCCGCCGGCCACCGCGTTGCTCGATGCCTGCGACCAGATGGGCATGCTGATGATCTGCGAAGCACGGATCAACAGCACGAGCGAGGAGGCGCTGTCTGAACTCGACCGGATGGTGCGGCGCGACCGCAATCACCCGAGCGTGATCCTGTGGTCGCTCGGCAACGAAGAGCCGCATCAGGCTACGGAGCGAGGCGCCCGAATCAATGCTGAGATGGCGGCTCACGTGAAGCGGCTCGACCCCACGCGGCCGACCACTTTCGCGATGGACCAGGGTTGGGACAATGGCATCGGGCGGGTCGTCGACGTGCTCGGTTTCAACTACCGCACCAACCAGATCGAGGCCTATCACGAGCGGCACCCGGAACAGCCGGTCTATGGCTCGGAGACGGGCAGCACGGTCGCCACCCGCGGAGAATATGCAAACGACGTCAGGCGGCACATCGTGAGGGCCTATGACACCGAGCATCCGTGGTGGGCGACGACGGCCGAGGAATGGTGGACCATCGTCGCCGACCGTCCGTACATCGCGGGCGGATTCGTCTGGACGGGGTTCGACTATCGTGGCGAACCGACCCCCTACGCAGCCTTCCCGAGCATCTCTTCGCAGTTCGGGATCCTCGACACCTGCGGCTTTCCCAAGGACGACTATTATTACTACCGCGCCTGGTGGCGGCCGGACCAGCCGCTGGTCCATCTGCTGCCGCATTGGAACTGGCCGGGGCGAGAGGGGAAGCCGATCGAGGTCTGGGCGCACGGCAATACAGAAGAAGTGGAGCTTCTCCTGAACGGCCGTTCGCTGGGCAGGAAGGCGATGCCGCGTAACCGCCACCTCGAATGGCGCGTGCCTTATTCGCCGGGGCGGCTCGAAGCCGTCGGATACAATGGCGGGCAGGCCGCCGCCCGCGACGTCCGCGAAACAACGGGACCGGCGCACCAAGTCACGCTGCTCGCCGACCGGCGCCTGGCCGGCGCGGGCGACGTCGTGATCCTGAATGCGGCCGTGACCGACGCCAAAGGCCGAGTCGTCCCGACCGCGAGCAATCTGCTCCTCTTTTCGACGAGTGCGGGCAAGATCATCGGCGTCGGCAATGGAAACCCCAACAGCGTCGAGTCCGATACGGCGTCGCGACGCAAAGCCTTCAACGGCTTCGCGCAGGCGATCATGCGTGTCGGCCGCACAGCCGGACCGGTCGACGTGACCGTTGCCAGTCCCGGGCTTAAAGGGGCGCACTTAAGGATCGTTGCCGCATGAAAAGCCGGGCTCTCGCCATCCTGCTCGCCGCAGCCGCGCCTGCCGCCCAGGCAGGCCGGCCCGCGTCCCCGCCACCCGGCGGGCTCTATCTCGGCGGCGACCTCAGCTATGTGAACGAGATGGAGGATTGCGGCGCGGTTTACCGTCTCCACGGCAAGCCGATCGACCCGTTCAAATTGCTCAAGCGCGAGGGGGGCAATCTCGTCCGCGTGCGGATTTGGGTCAACCCGACCTGGACCAAATACAGCAATTATGCCGATGTGCTGAAGACCATCCGCCGCGCACATGCCGCCGGCCTGCAGGCTTTGCTCGACTTCCATTATTCCGACGACTGGGCCGACGGCGGCAAGCAGATCGCGCCCGCGGCCTGGGCGAAGCTCGACACCGAAGGGCAGGTGAGGGCGCTCCACGACTACACGCTCGACACGTTGCACAAGCTCGACGCCGACGGCGCGATGCCGGAAATGGTCCAGGTCGGGAACGAGACCAACCCGGAGCTGCTCGGCGGCAAGATCCCCGGTCCGCCGATCAAATGGGCGCGCAACGCGGCGCTGCTCAACGCCGGAATCCAGGCGGTGCAGGAGGCGGGCCGCACCGGCTCGATCGCCCCACGGATCATGCTTCACATCGCCCAGCCCGAGAATGTGCTGCCGTGGTTCGACGCCGCGACCAAGGCGGGCGTCGCCGGCTACGACCTAATCGGCATCAGCTATTACAAGAAATGGTCGAAGGACTCGCCCGCCCAGCTGAAAGAGACCATCGCCGAGGCGAAGCGGCGCTTCGGCAAGGACGTGATCGTGGTCGAGGCGGGTTACCCGTTCACGCTCGAGGGCGCCGACACCGCCAACAATTTGCTAGGCGAGGACGCGTTAGTTCCTGGCTATCCGGCGACTCCCGAAGGCCAGCGAAAATTCATGGTCGACCTCACCCAACTGACCGTCGACGCGGGCGGAATCGGGGTCGTCTATTGGGAACCCTATTGGGTCTCGACCAAATGCGGCACGCGCTGGGGCCACGGCTCGGACTGGGAGAACGCGACCTGGTTCGAATACAAGAACCACGAAGCGCTGCCCGTGTTCGAATGGCTGCATCACAAATACCGTCGCCCCAAGCAGGGCGAGCGCGGCTAGCTCACCACCAGGTCGCGTAGAGAGCGATCAGGATCAGAATCACGCCGAGTGCGCCGGCATTGAACCCGGTGCTGGTCTTGTAACGCACGTTCGCCGTGTCGATCGTGTCGGTGCCCGGCCGCGCCTTGGTCGCGAGCGAGACGACGATCGCAAGCACCAGCGAGACCAGGAAGACGACACCCATGCGGTTGATGAACGGCGTCAGGTAATCGTTCACGCCCTGGGATAGCGCTTGGGAGGGAAGCGTCTTCTTCATGATGAACGACAGTCCGACCGAGGTCACCGCGGCGACGATTGCGCCCGCTTCGGTCGCCCGTTTCCAGAACAGTCCGAGGAGGAAGATGACCGTAATCCCCGGCGTGAAGAAGCCCGAGAATTCCTGGATGAACTGGAATGCTTGCTCGGAGCTTCCGACCAAAGGCCGAGCTACAAGGATGGCGATGAGAATCGCGGTTATGGCGGTGATCCGCCCGACCAGCACGAGATGCTTTTCCTCGCCCGTGCTTTCGCCCTGGGCATCCTCGGCCCTGGTCTTTTCGCCGCGGAACTTGGCGTAGAGGTCGAGCGTGAAGATGGTCGCGATCGAATTGATCTTGGATGCGGTCGAAGCGATGATCGCCGCGACCAGCGCCGCGAACACCAGGCCGAGTAGGCCGGGCGGAAGCAGCCGCATCATCGTCGGATAGGCTTCGTCAGGCTTGATCAGTGCCGGCGCGAGCACCACCGCGGCAATACCCGGAAGTACGATGATCACCGGCATCAAGAGTTTTAGGAAAGCGGCGAAGATGACGCCCTTTTGCGCCTCGTCGAGGCTCCGAGCCGCGAGCGCGCGCTGGATGATGTACTGGTTGAAGCCCCAGTAAGCGACGTTCGCGATCCACATGCCCCCGATCAGCACGGACAGGCCGGGCAGGTCGATATAATGCGGGTCGCCCTTCTGCAGGATCATGTGGAAATGAGATGGCGCAGCCTCGGTGAGCTTGGCGAAGCCGCCGAGTAGTCCGGCGTCCCCGCCGATCTGTGTCAACGTCAGGTACGCGACGACCAGCCCGCCGAGGACCAGCAGCGTCACCTGCACAATGTCGGTCAGTGCGACCGCCTTCAGCCCGCCCCGGATCTGATAGAGCAGGGCGAAGCCGCCGAGAATAAAGAGCGCAACATTCTGGTTGATCCCGGCGACCTTGTTCACGGCGATCGAGCCAAGCCAGATGATCGAGGTCAGGTTCACGAATACGTAAAGCGCCAGCCAGAAGATCGCCATGATCACCGGAAGCACCCGCCCGTACCGCCGGTGTAGGAACTGCGGCATCGTGTAGATGTGATTCTTCAAAAAGATGGGCAGGAAGAACTTTCCGACGATCAGCAGGGTCAGCGCCGCCATCCATTCGTAGGAGGCGATTGCCAGCCCGATCGCATAGCCGGAGCCCGACATTCCGACGATCTGTTCGGCCGAGATGTTCGCCGCGATCAGCGACGCGCCGATCGCCCACCACGGCAAGTTCTTCGACGCGAGGAAATAGTCCGACGTGTCTTTCTCGTGCCCCGCCTTCTCACGGCTGACCCACTGGGCAAGGCTGAAGATGCCGATCGCGTAGATGATGACGACGGTGAGATCGATTGCGGACAGGCTCATTCGGGCTCCCCTCGCTGCCGCGGTTGTCCGCAAAACTGCGCCGCGAACTTAAACGACGGGCACTGCCTGTCTAGGGGCGGATTACGGTCGTCTGATACGGCTTCAAATGGAGACCGCAGACCGGCCTTCGGTTTAGCATGTCGCGTCCAGTTATGAGATATTCGGCCGGGCGGCCGGACAGGTTCGCGATGATCAGGAGCTTCTCCCGACCGGCGGCGCGCTCGACGACGAGAATATCATTACCGCCCGCGATCAGGCGCTGGGTTCCGGAACGCAGCGCGGGGTGCGTGGCTCGCAACCTCAGAAGCGAGCGATAGTGGTTGAGCAGCGATCGCCGGTCGCGGTCTTCTTCGGCGACTGAGATGCCGTCGTCGTCCTTTGCGAAACGCTCGGTCCAATAAGGCTGACGCCCCTTGTACCAAATGGCTTCACCGGGAGCTTCGACCTTCGCTTTCCATTCGAATGCTTCGCGCATGCCGATTTCGCGTTCGTCGGACTTGTACTCCTCGCGCGGAGTTCCGCGCATCCCAAGCTCCTGCCCATAATAGATCGAAGGTGTGCCTTTCAGCAGGATCATCAGAGTCGCAGCGGTCCGCAATTTTTCCGGCGTCACACCAGGGTCCGACGCGATCCGCGCCATGTCGTGATTCTCGACGAAGACGAGCTCGTGCTTGCCCCGCGGAATAGCCGCGTCGACCTTGCCGATCGCTTCGACGATCTTGGCCTTGTCGAAGCTGCGGATCGCGCTCGTCAGCGGGAAGGCGAACGCAACGTCGACTCCGCCGCGCCTGAGGAAATCGGCGCCGTCGCCCCAATCATATTGTTCGGCGATGATGGCGAGCTTCGGATTGGCGGCGCGAAGCTTCGCGAACAGCGGTTTCCAGAAATTGTCGAACAGGCCGGTGAGGATGTGCTTGTTGTCGAGGTCGTCCATCATATGGTCGATACGGAAGCCGTCGACCCCGTCTGAGAAATTGCCGTCGCGGTTCGGATCGATCCAGCCGAGCAGATAGTCCGTGGCCCAGGCCTGGAACCTGGGCGACTTCATATTGACGGTGGTGATCCCGGTCTCGGCGCCGGGAAATCTCTGGGTCATCGTGATGCCGAACACCGCGGATTCGGGCTTCGTGTTGTTCGGTCCGTGCCAGATGAAGAAATCGCTGTACGGTGAACTCGGATTGCCGAGCGCCGATTTGAACCACGGATGGTCGTAAGCGACGTACTGGAATTCCTGATCGAGGTAGAGCTTCATTCCTCGGGCATGAATCGCCCGGACGAGGCTCCGGTAATCGGCCATCGTCCCATACTCGGGATCGACGCCGTCGAAGCTGCTGGCGAAATAATTATGATAGAAAGGCGACGGGTAGAGCGGGGTCAGAAGGATCGACGTTACGCCGAGCTTCCGCAGATAGGGCAGGCTCTGTTCGATTCCCCTGAGGTCGCCTTGGCGGTCGCCGTTGCTGTCGCGCATCGAGCGCGTGAAGATGTGATAGAAAACTTCATCGTCGAACCGGGTTGGGACCGCCGCTTCGGCCGGTCCCGGAATCAGCAGCGCCGCCGCAAGCAGCGCCATCAGACGCTTCACGCGGCGAGTCTCGCGAAATCTGGAATACGGTTCCAGCGCATCGGTTCAACGCCGCCGTTGTCCGGCGGAAGGAGGTGCGCGATGCGCCGCTTCAGCGGTTCGGGCCAGTCGAGGAAGGTCCGCGGGCGGGCGACGCTCGATGGGATATCGTCGCCGCGCATGAAGCCCTTGTAGGCAAGCGCGCGCATGTCCGGCGGCATGGATCGCCAGTGCGGCATGAACCACAGAGTGAGCAGGGGCCGTTCTTCGTCGGTCCGGTTGGCGAAGGCGCCGTGGATCAGCCGGGCGTCGCCGATCAGCACATCGCCGACGTCGATCGGAACGGGGAGCTGGTCGGGGTGATCGGCATAGGCTGGATTCGTCGGATCCTTGTAGGCCTGCATCCCCTCGGAATGGGCGGTGTCGAGATGGTGGAGCGGATGGTCGTGGCGATGCGAGCCTGGGATGACTCGAAGGCAGCCGTTCTCGACGCGCGTGCTCGTCAGATAGATCATGGCGAACAGCTGGTTGGCCCGGGCTTCATAGGCGCTGTCGTCGTCCCAGCCCCACCAATCCTGGTGCCAGAATAGCGGCGGGCCCTCGCCGGGCTTTGAGATCAGGAAGCCGCCGGTGAAACGCGGATCGGTCGCTCCGCACTCGCGCAGGAGATTGGCGAGAACGGGCGAAGCGATCACGTCGGCATATTCCGGATTGTCGGCAAGATGGATCAGCGACCCGTTCGATTTCACCGCCTCCCGCGATTCCGCGGTTTCACGAAACAGGGTCGCATGCGCCTTCAGCAGCAGCGAATCCATGAATTCGGGGTCGAAGGCGCCTCGCGCCTGGACGAACCCCTTTTCCTCAAGCTCGCCGGCAAGCCGCGAGCGCTCCACTATCGTTGCCATGAATGCGAGGATAGAACCGCCGGGCCGGCATGTCAGCGGGTGATGCTTCGAGGGGTAGGATGAACGCGACAGCAGC
>JBKPKF010000047.1:0-3112 GCA_046730995.1 Pseudomonadota bacterium | reverse complement strand
CCTCGGACGGCTGCGCGACCGGGGCCACGACGTGCTCGGGGTGCCGGGCAACCACGACGTGCCGCTCTATGACGTGCTGCGGCGCTTTCTTTCGCCGCTGGCGCGCTACCGCAGGTTCATCGACGAGAGCCTGTGTCCGCTCGTCGAGCTTCCGGGAGTTGCGGTCCTGGGCATCAACACCGCGCGCTCGCTGACCTTCAAGGACGGCCGGGTCAACCGCGACCAGGTCGATTTCATCCGCGAGACCTTTGCCCGCACTCCATCGGAGGCCGTCCGAATTCTCGTCACGCATCATCCGCTGTTCGCGCTCACCGTCGGGGAGGAAGTCGAGCGGGCGGTCGGACGGCAGGAGCTCGCCCTTGATGCGGTCGAGGAATCGGGCGTCGATCTGCTGCTCGCGGGGCACGCGCATCATGCCTCGAGCCAGGACGCGGGCGATCTCGTTACCCGTTCCGGCGGAGTGCTCATCGTCCAGGCCGGAACCGCGACCTCGACCCGCGTTCGCGAGCAGGAACAGAGCTTCAACACGATCGATATCGCGGACGGATCGGTAACGCTCACCGTCCATGGTTGGAATGGATCGGTCTTCGAAGGAGGCGAAGCGCAGCCGTACAAATATCATGACGGACGCTGGCGCATCCTTGAGGCCGAGGAGCCTGCCCACTAGAGGCGGCGCATGCCGCTGCCCGCGACCTTCGACCTGATGGACTTCATCCGCCGAGCGCTTGGCGAGGATTTGGGACAAGGCGGCGACGTCACCTCGAAGGCGACGATCGCCGAGGACGCGCGGTTCAGGGCCGAGATGAATGCGCGCCAGGAAATCGTCGTCGCGGGAATCGAAATCGCAGCCGGATTCTTCCGCTCGCTCGACGCGAGCGTGTCGATCGAACAGCTGGTCGAGGACGGCGCCAAGTCAAACCCCGGAACGGTGCTGATGCGGCTGGAGGGCAACGCCCGCGCCTTGCTCGCCGCCGAGCGCTCGGCGCTCAACACGCTCCAGCATTTGTCGGGCGTAGCGACCATGACCCGGAGCTACGTCGACGCGATCGCCGGCACCGGCGCGGTCCTGCTCGACACGCGCAAGACGATTCCCGGCCTGCGGATCCTCGAGAAATATGCGACGCGCATGGGCGGCGCCGAGAACCACCGGATGCGGCTCGACGACGGGGTGCTGATCAAGGACAACCATGTCGCGGTCTGCGGCGGAGTTGCGGAAGCGGTGCGCCGAGCGAAATCCGCGAACATCGGGCTTCAGGTCCAGGTGGAGGTCGACCGGATCGAGCAGATCGAGCCGGCGCTGGCCGCGGGAGCGGACCGCCTGCTGCTCGACAATATGGATCCGGCGAAGCTCCGCGAGGCGGTGAAGCTGGTTGCCGGGCGGGTGCCGCTGGAGGCCTCGGGCGGAGTGACTCTCGAGACCATCCGTTTCATTGCCGAGACCGGAGTGGATTATATTTCGGTCGGCCGGATCACCCAGTCCGCGCCGGCGGTGGACATCGGGCTGGATTACGCGTTGAGCTAATTATTAGCATTGATGTAAATCCGGCCTATATGCGCGCTGTGTGGCGCTCTCGCGCCGGGGAGACGTGATTTGTTCAAGGGCCTCAAGCCCATAGTGTATGGCGGACGCGAGGTCTGGCCGCTGATCGAAGGCGGCAAGGGCGTTTCGGCCACCAATCACGCAAGCTCGGGTGCGTGGGCCGCTGCCGGGGGCATCGGGACCGTGAGCGCCGTCAACGCCGACAGCTATGATTCCGACGGGCGCATCATTCCGCAGGTCTATGAGGCGCTGACCCGCCGCGACCGGCACGAGGAACTGATCAAATATGCGATCGACGGCGCGGTCGCGCAGGTCCAGCGGGCCTATGACATCGCGAGCGGCAAGGGTGCGATCAACATCAACGTATTGTGGGAGATGGGCGGCGCGCAACGGGTGTTGCACGGCGTCCTCGAGCGAACCAAGGGCCTCGTCACGGGGGTCACCTGCGGCGCGGGCATGCCCTACAAGCTCAGCGAGATCGCGGCTTCGTACGGCGTCAATTATTTGCCGATCATCAGCTCGGCGCGCGCTTTCAGCGCTTTGTGGAAGCGGGCTTATCACAAGGCCGCCGAATGGCTCGCCGCGGTGGTTTATGAGGATCCCTGGCTCGCCGGCGGGCACAACGGCCTGTCGAACGCCGAGGACCCGCGCAAGCCGCAGGATCCCTATCCCCGGGTCAAGGCGCTACGCGACACCATGCGCGACCAGGGACTTGCCGACAGCGTTCCGATCGTCATGGCCGGCGGCGTTTGGCGGTTAGACGAATGGGATCACTGGATCGACAATCCCGAGCTCGGCCAGATCATCTTCCAGTTCGGAACTCGGCCGCTGCTGACCCAGGAAAGCCCGATCCCGCCGGAATGGAAGGCCCGGCTGCTGACGCTCGAGGAAGGCGACGTGCTTCTGCACCGCTTCTCGCCGACGGGCTTCTACTCATCCGCGGTGCGCAACCCGTTCCTCAGGAACCTCGAAGCACGCAGCGACCGCCAGATCGCTTACACCAAGGAGCCGATCGGTGATCACCATTTCGAGCTCGACGTCGGAATCGGCACCAAGAAGAATTACTGGGTCACCAAGGGCGATTTGCAGCATGCCCGCGAATGGTATGCGCGCGGCTATACCAGCGCGATGAAATCGCCCGACGACACTTTGATCTTCGTGACTCCGGAGGAAGAGAAGCACATCCGCAAGGACCAGGCCGAATGCATGGGCTGCCTCAGCCAATGCGCTTTCTCGTCCTGGGCGGACAACGAGAAAAATTCGACCGGGCGCCTCGCCGATCCGCGCAGCTTCTGCATTCAGAAGACGCTCCAGGAAATCGCGCACGGCGGACCCGTCGAACAGAACCTCATGTTTGCGGGCCACTCGGCGTTCCGCTTCAAGAGCGACCCCTTCTATTCGAACGGCTTCATCCCGACGGTGAAGCAGCTGGTCGACCGAATCCTGACGGGGGCTTAGTGTTTCACTCCGACGTCACCCCCGCAAAAGCGGGGGTCCCGCTTCTCTCTCGGTGGTTCAAGAAAAGCGGGATTGACCTGCGGTCACTTGCGTTCCCCGCGTTCGCGGGAATGA
>JBKPKF010000046.1:0-14020 GCA_046730995.1 Pseudomonadota bacterium | reverse complement strand
AGCGCGAGATCCGACGAAACCCGGTTGAACCGGTCGGTTGCCTCAGCCGACATGCGGACAGGGTCGCCCGATGCCAGTGCCGCCATCAGCCCGTCAGGATCGTAATCGGCCGGATTGAGGCCTTCGGCGCCGATCCGCTGGATGAAGGAGAGGAGATCGATTGCGCTCCGCTGATCCCAGACGGCGGGAGGCAGCGGCGGAGGCGGCGGGGGCGGCGGTTGCTGCTGCTCTCCTTGGGGCTGCGGCGCATAGTCCGGATTCGCAGCGTTCTGGCCGGTCCCGGGAAGCGACGCGGCAGGCTTGCCGATCACCGGTCTAGCCGGTGCGGGGCCAGCTTGCGCTGGCCTCGCCTGAGCGTGAAGCGCAGCCGGCAACAGAGCCGCCGCGGAAAACAGGAGGAAGCTATTCAGACGCGCGTCCATTGGGACCAAAGCCTTCAATTTCAAGGATATCCCCATCAACCATTCCATCAATACACGCGATGAACGCCGCTCGCCAGTGACGCCTGGGACACAATCGCCAAGGAACTGACATCGCAAGTAAAACCAATCCTTAAGCGGCTGCGCGTTAAAGCGGGGGCAGCTTGTGGGGAGTCGTTTGTTGGCCTCAGGTTTGTTTCTTGACGGGGGGATGATTCCGCGCTCGGAGCGGCGCTCGATCGACGAGCGCGGTGAGGCGCGCGCACCCTATGCATCGAGCACTGCCGTGCTCGAATTCCGCGGCCGCAATCACGTCGTCCGGCTGGTCAACGTGTCCGGCTCGGGCGCTATGGTAATCTTCCCCTACGTGCCGCATATCGGCGAGTCGCTGAGACTCCAGCTGCTTGACCGGGGGCAGGTATCCGCAAAGGTCAGATGGGTGAAAGACGGCCGGGTCGGGCTGTCGTTCGCTTCGGCAGAGTAGCTCAGCCGATGGAGATGAGCTTTTCGATGATCAAGGCGCGTATCGCCGAAGACCATAGCGAGCGGAGGCAAGCTTCCCGCTATCACGTTGCACTCGACGCGACCGTTCGCGAGCTCGGGACGACCGGTATCGAGGCGACCGTGCTCAACATCTCGGAGCAGGGCTTCATGGCCAGGGCCGACGGCCAGTTCGAGGTTGGCTCGCGGGTTTGGCTGATGCTCCCGGGGCGCGACCGCGCCAATGCGGTGATCAAATGGACGGCGGGGGACAAGCTCGGCGCCGAGTTCGCTCAGCCTATCTCGCTTGATGGCCTGAGGGCCGCCGCCGACCGGCGCGGCTGATCGCCTGCCCGGGTCGATTCGACCCGAATTCCAGCCTTTTGCCGGTTTGATGCAGGCTAGCGCCGTGCAACCGCGGCGGCGTTCGCTCGTTGGTCGGGCCGCGAAAGGAAGAATGTCCCATGCCCATCCCCGGAGAAGCCCGGAAGCTTTATGAGCGGGGCTATCACGCCGTTTATCGCGACCACGAGGTCAATCATTGCCCGGGCTGCGGGCGCACCCACTGGATTATCGGTCGAGTGTCGGCCGAGTGCGCCTTCTGCACGACTGCACTGCCGCTGGCGGAAGCGAGCAGGCCCTCCGGCCCGGTCATCATCCAGCACAAGAACCGAGATCGGGAAAATCACGCCTGGGCTGCGTAGCTAGGCTTTCTTCCTGACCGGCACCTGGACGTTGCACAAATCGACCCCGCCGGCTGGCCGGGTGTAGAAATCGTCCTGCCGGTTCGCCCGCACCCGAATGTAGCGCGCGAAGCTCGCGCTCGAACTGTCGAGATATTCGTAAGACGGACGCCGGGCCTCCGGCATTTCGCTCGCAAGCCGGATTCGGGCGATCGGAACGAACTCAGACTTGTCCTTGTAGAAGCCGAGCGCTTCGGTCCCGCGCGGCAAGGAGCTGAGCTTTTCGATCCCGTCGATCACCCGCCCGACCACCGCCAGGTTGCGGTCCATGTGACGGGTCGGCTGGCCGATGATTGCATAAAGCTCTCCGCCCGTCCCAGTGTCGGGCGCGAGGTTGCGGCCGACTCCCACCGTCGCGTAGCAGTGGGCAAGGTTCGCCCAGCCGCCCTTGCTTGAATAAGCGATCGGCCAGCCGTTGGCGAAGCCGGCGCCGGGCGCATAGGGATCCGCATAACCCAGCGGCTTTACGATCAGGCCTTTCAACGGCCGTGTATATTCCGCGGGAGGCTTGGGCCTGACTCCGGCCGGCCAGGGCTTGTCGCTGTCATTGAGGCCCCACTGCGCGACATAATTATCCTGGACTCGGTAAATGGTCGCGCCGTCCCAATAGCTGCTTCGAGCGAGCGCCTTGATGTTGGCGACGTGCACGGGCGCGAATCCGGGCGCCAGCTGGACGACCACTCGGCCGCCGCTCTTCAGGTCCATGACCAGAAGATCGTCGGCGGGTATCGCCTTCCACGCGGCGGGCGGAGCGGCGCTGACGACGTCGGTCGGAGTTAGAGTCTTTTTCGCCGGGGCGGCCCCGATTAAGAGTGCCGCTGCGGAAAACAGGATCACGGGTTTCATTCCAGCAATGAACCAGATTCGTCATTCCCGCGAAAGCGGGAATCCCGATTTTCTTTAAGGCAGCGGGACCCCCGCTTCCGCGGGGGTGACGGAACGGCTAACGGCCCCGCATGTACATCGCCACCTTGATGCTGCTCGGCTCGGGCGAGCTCGGTCGTGAGTTCGCGATTGCCGCCAAAAGGCTTGGCTGCCGCGTCGTCGCCTGCGACCGGTACGCCAATGCCCCGGCCATGCAGGTCGCCGACGCCTGCGAGGTGTTTCCGATGCTCGACGGCGCGGCGCTGAGGGCGGCGGTCAAGAAGCATGAGCCGGACGTGATCGTCCCCGAGATCGAGGCGATCGACACGGCGACGCTCGCCGCGCTCGAAAAGGAGGACTGGCGCGTCGCGCCTTCGGCAAAGGCCGTGCAGCTGACCATGAACCGCGACGGCATCCGCGAGTTCGCGGCCCGCGAGCTCGGCCTCGTCACGTCCAAATATCGCTTTGCCGAAAGCCGCGAGGAAGCGATCGGTGCGGCGCTGGAAGTCGGCCTCCCGTGTGTCGTCAAGCCGGTCATGTCGAGCTCGGGGAAGGGCCAGAGCACAGCCAGGACCGACGAAGACGTCGGCGCCGCCTGGGACCATGCCGTCGCGAAGATGCGCGGCGACCGGCCCCGAGTGATCGTCGAGGAATTCGTCGACTTCGACAGCGAGATCACTTTGCTCACAGTCGCGACCAGGGATGGGATTCTGTTTTGCGCTCCGGTCGGCCATCGCCAGGAGTCGGGCGATTATCGGGAGAGCTGGCAGCCCGCGGCCATCGCCGACGGCGCGCTCTTTTCCGCCCGCAACCAGGCGCGCAAGGTCGTCACGGCTCTCGGCGGGCATGGCATATTCGGTGTCGAATTCTTCATCCGCGGCGACCAGGCGATTTTCTCGGAGCTGTCGCCCCGGCCGCACGACACGGGAATGGTGACTCTCATTTCGCAATTTCCAAATGAGTTCGAGCTCCATCTTCGGGCGATCCTCGGCCTTCCGATCCCATCGATCGAGCTGGCCGGCCCGGCGGCTTCAGCGGTGATCCTGGCGAGCGAGGAAAGCGAGACCTTCGCCTATGACGGTATCGCCGATGCGCTTGCACTCGGCGCTGCCGGGCACCCGGTCGACGTTCGCATTTTCGCCAAACCCAACACGCTTCTGAACCGGCGCATGGGCGTTGCCCTGGCCCGCGGCGAGACCGTCGACGACGCGCGTGCCCGGGCCGTCAGCGCGGCTTCGCGCGTTAAGATCCGCTACTCGTGAATAGGAAGATGCAATGAGACTGCCGATCGCCGCTTTGTGCGTCCTCGCTCTCGCCGCCTGCGGCGAGGATGTGCCCCCGACCAACCAGCAGACCATCAAGGTGCGAAGCCAGGAACAGAACCAGCTTCACCAGCTCGATGCGATGAACCTCGCAATCGGGCTCAAGCGCGCGATCTACGACGCCGGCTATATGTGCAAGCGCGTGACGGACGCCGGTTTCGTCGGCGAGTATAAGAATCTCGACATGTGGATGGCGCGCTGCACTATCGGCAAACAAACCGTCGACTGGGCGATCTTCGCCGGTCCGGACGGCAGCGCGCAGGTTCGCGACTGCAAGGACGTCGACGCGACGCAGCTTCCGAAGTGTGAAATCAGGAAGCGGCCGAAAGGCAGCTTCGGCTAAGGCTTCAGCCGCCGCACTGGCGAGTTTCCTTATACTCGCCGGCCGCCGACATTTCCTTGATCGTAACGCAATTGCCCTGGCGGATTTCCTCGCGCCAGCTGCCGTCCTTGTTGACCACGCGATTGCCCTTGGGGACGCGCTTGCCGTCCTTGATTTCGTAATTGAAATTGTTCGGCGTGGATTGGCTCTGAGGCGTATCGGCATATGCGCGGCTGCTCGCGGCGGCGACCAGCGCCACCCCGCCCAGCATCAGCAATATCTTTGCAATCCGCATGATCGCACGACTCCTTAGGCTGATATGTACCCCAGCCGACGTTAACTGGGGCTGACGACGACTCATCGCTCTAAATGGCTCTAATCGTCCGATTTTTCTATCCCCCCATGGTGGAGCTGAACCACCGAATCGCAGTGGGCGAGCGTCGAATCGCGGTGCGCGACGAGAATCGCTGCGGGTCTGGGGTCGAAAGCGCGCAGCCGTTCGAGCAGCGCCCCCTCGCTCTCCGGGTCGAGCGCCGAGGTCGCTTCGTCGAGGATCAGCAGCGAGGGTTTGCGAAGCAGCGCCCGTGCGATCGCCAGCCGCTGGCGCTCGCCGCCCGACAGCTGGCTTCCGCGGTCCCCAACGCGCTCATCGAGGCTGCCGGGAAGCGAGCGCACGCGATCCGCCAGGCCGACGGTCGCCAGCGCATTCCATAAATCCCGATCGTCCGCCGTCGCACCCTCGGCAAGCAAATTGCCGCGAATGCTGTCGTCGAAGGTCGACCCGTCCTGCCCGACATAAGCGAGTCCGGCCCGCCATCGGCCGAGGGCGCTCTTGCTGAGCTCGAGGCCATCGACCACCATTCGCCCGGAATCGGGCTTCAGGAGCCCGGCGACGAGATCGACGAGTGTCGTCTTGCCCGCCCCCGAAGGCCCTTTGATCCCCATCCACTCGCCATTGCGGAGAACGAGGGTGGCGGCGTTCAGCCCCAGGTCCGACCAATGGTGGAACCCGGCCTTTTCAAGCTGCAGTTCTTTCCACTGGAGGGCTTCGACGTCCGGCTCCTTCGGCGGCGGTTCTTCGAGCTGCCCCAGGCGCCCGACGATCGCCCCGAATGCGGCGGAGTAGGCGCCGACATATTGCGCCGAATGCTGCAGCATCTGGGCAGGTGCGACCATCCGCGCGAACAGCACGAGGGCGGGGACCAGGATCGCGAACTGCAGGTGAAGCAAGCGAAGGCCCACGAAAAGGATCAGCGCGGCCGCGAGCGCCGCTCCGAACGCGGCGAGCTGCCGGGCCGACGCGAGGTCGCCGGCGAAGCGCACCGCCTCGGCCTTCTGCGTCGCGAGGCCGGAGCGATATTCATTCAGGAACTGCGCGACGGTGTCCTGAGCCAGCGCAGCCTTGAGGCCAGCATGGAAGCGGAACCCTGATCCGGTGCTTTCTTCAGAGCGCTCCGTAAGGGCGATTCCGCTGGCGACGCTTCGCCGGGTCCAGCGAATCGACATCACGAATCCGATCAACAGGATCGCCGCCGCGATCGCCGCCAGCGGCGGCGCGAGCAGGAAGGCGAGCAGCAGCTGTACGATGAGCATGATGAGCCCGGTCGCGAACAACTGCGCCTGGGCGACCGCGAGTGCCACTCGGGGCACATCGGTAAGCAACAGCGCCTGCATTCCGGCCTGGCCGATGCGGCCCGCGAATCCCCAGCCGCGCTGCGCCAGCGCGGCCGCGGCACGCAGCCGTAACGAGGCTTCATAGCCCGACTGGAGCCGCGCCAGCTCGCGCTCGCGCAAATAGAGGAGCAGCGAACGGGCGCCCATCGCGCCGACGAACAATAAGAGCACCGAGAGGAGACGGCTGTCGGCTGGCACCCAATCCGCCATTCGCGCTAATCGCGAGACCGCTCCCGGCCCGTTTCCGCCGCCGATGGCGATCGCGGCCAGCGGCACCAGGACGAGGATCCCGAATCCCTCCGCGAAAGCGCCGAGCAGCATCAGCGCGAGCGCGAGCCACAGCCGGCCACCGGCGAATTTGCGATAGTCTTCGAACAGCGCGGCGAATCCGCGAGCGTCCTCGGCCCGGCTCATGACCGGGCGAATAGCAGATTTACGGGCGGTGTTAGCCCTGCCGCGCCTTGAAGCGGCGGTTCGTCTTATTGATGACGTAGGTGCGCCCGCGACGGCGGATGACTCGGCAGTCCCGGTGCCGCGACTTGAGCGACTTGAGTGAGTTGCGAATCTTCATGGCCGGGCGCCTGCCTCGTTCTTTCGAAATCGGGTTGTTGGAAGGTTCGTGAAAACCGGCGGTCGCCCTAGAGAGGGGCGGCGCCCAAGTCAAGGCGAACGGCTATCGGCCGACCAGCTTGCGTTCCCACGCGAGCGCATCTGCGACGATCGTATCGATGTCGGCATGGTCCGGGCGCCAGTCGAGGGTTTCTTTCAGCCGTCCGTTGCCCGCGACCAGCTGCGGCGGGTCGCCTGGCCGCCTCGGCGCGATTTCGCGCGGCACGGCGGCGCCGTTCGCCCGGTCCACCGCATCGAGGACCTCGAGTACGGACAGCCCTTTGCCGTAGCCGCAGTTGAGTACGAGGTTGCCCTGAGGGTTCGCGATCAGCCATTCGAGCGCTGCGACATGGGCCGCGGCAAGATCGCTGACGTGGATATAATCGCGAATGCAGGTGCCGTCCGGCGTCGGATAGTCCGTTCCGAAGACGGAGACATGGTCGCGCTTCCCGACGGCCGCCTCGACCGCGACCTTGATGAGATGGGTTGCGCCTTTCCCCATCTGGCCGGCCCGGCCCTGCGAATCGGCGCCCGCGACGTTGAAATAGCGCAGCGCTCCAAAATTGAAGCCGTAAGCCTCCGAGCAATCGGCGAGCATCCGTTCGGTCATCAGCTTGGAGGCCCCGTAAGGATTGATCGGAAACTTGGCGTCTTCTTCGTCGATCGGAACGTGCTCGGGCGCGCCATAAACGGCGGCCGTGGAGGAGAAGAGAACATGCTTCACGCCCGCGGCCACCGCCGCCTCGATGAGGGCATGGCTCGCAAGCGTGTTGTTCGCATAATATTTGAGCGGCTGCTCGACGCTTTCCGGAACGACGATCGATCCCGCGAAATGCATGATCGCGCCGATGGATTCCCGGTCGACGATATCGTCGACCAGCACTCGGTCGGCGATTGAGCCTTCGTGGAAGGAAACGTCTGCCGGCACCAGCTCCCGAGCGCCGTTCGAAAGGTCGTCGATGACCGCGACCGGCCACCCCGCGCCCTTGAGCGCGAGCACCGCATGGCTGCCGATATAGCCGGCGCCTCCGGTTACCAGGACTGGAAGCTTCTGCATCCCTCAGGCGCTAGCGAACGCTTGGCTCGAATGCCAGCGGCTAGAGCCCAAGCAGTATGATGAGGACGAAGCTCACCGTGCCGAGCGCCAGCAGCGAGAGGATGACGGTGACCGTTACCGGTCCCCCGGCCTTCGACACGGTGCGAACGTCGACCCCGAGGCCAAGGCCTGCCATTGAGATCACGGTGAAAATGGTGGCTGCATAAGCGATCGGCAGAAGCGCCGGCTCAGGGATGAGGTTCGCGGAACGCAAACCGACCATGATCAAGAAGCCGATCACGAACCAGGGAACCAGCTGGTGGATCCTTGGTCCGCCGCGGCTTGGACGGTCGCCGGCGGTCACGTGAGGCGCGGGCTCGTCCGGCTCTTCCCTGAGCCTCGTGGAAACCAGCGATAGCGTGAGGCAGACGGGCCCGAGCATCAGCACTCGGATGAGCTTCACCAGCGTCCCCACCTCCACCGCGCCCATGCCGATTGGCGTGGTTGCGGCGAGCACTTGGGGCACGGCGTAGACCGTCAGCCCGGCGAGCGCGCCATAAGCGACCGGCTTCATCCCCAGCGCGGCCCCGATGAACGGCAGGATGAGGACGACAACGACCCCGAGCACCGCGGTGAACGCGATCGATGCCGCGACTTCGTCGCCGTCGGCGCCGATGACCGGCGCAACCGCGGCGATCGCCGAATTGCCGCAGATCGAATTGCCGCACGCGACCAGCATTGCGAGGCGCTTCGACAGGCCGAACAGCCGGCCGATCGCGAAGCTCAGCAAGATCGCGCCCGCGACGATCCCGAGGATCGAAATGAGCAACGCCCAGCCCGCCGCGAGGATGGTTGCGGCGCTGACAGATGCTCCGAGCAGAACGACTGCGATTTCGAGCAAAAGCTTGGCACTGAAATCGATCCCGCGCTTCCACTCAGCACCGGGCGTCCAGGCGGTCCGGACTGCCGCTCCGACCAGGATTGTCAGCACCAATGCCTCGATCCAGGCGCGGCCCAAGGTCTGCATCTCCAGCATCTGCAGCGCATAACCCGCCACAGAGATCGCGCCGCAGAGCGCAATCCCCGGACCAAGCTGGCTGAACATGTTCCCCCTGAAGGTGGTGATGGTTTTTGCCTTCGGTCTAGGTGGCCGTGCCTAGTGAGAGATTTGGTTTCGAACAACCTTTGGGCGAGCGCGTTTGCCTGTTGGGGGTTGGGGCACTATCAGCCGCCGGAATTCACACCAATTTCGGGTACTTCGCATGTCACTTACGATTTCGAGTTCGTTCGACGCCGGCAACATTCGAGTAGTCGGGCAACAAGGGGATGTGGTCGATCTGGAGATCGTCAAGGACCACATGTCCGACTTCTACCAATGGTTTTATTTCCGGCTTTCCGGCGCCGCCGGTCGCGAAGTTACGCTTCGAATCACCAATTGCGCCGCATCGGCCTACCCGCACGGCTGGCCCGACTACAAAGGCGTGATGAGCCTCGACCGCGATGAATGGGTCCGAATTTCCGGCACGAGCTATTCCGACGGCGTGCTCACCATGAAGCTGACGCCGCCGCAGGACGTCGTATGGATCGCCTATTTCGCGCCTTATTCGATGGAACGGCACCACGATCTCATCGCGACGATCTCAGGCCTCGCGGGCGTTCGCCATTCCTCGCTCGGGAAGAGCCTCGATGGCCAGGATATCGACTGCCTGAAGGTCGGGGAGGGGCCGCTCAACGTGTGGCTCTATGCCCGCCAGCATCCGGGCGAGACCATGGCCGAATGGTGGATGGAAGGCGCGCTCGAAAAATTGACGGATGAGGACGATCCTGTCGCCCGCGTCCTGCGCAAGGAATGCACGTTCCGAGTCGTCCCCAACATGAATCCCGACGGCTCGCGGCGTGGGCACCTTCGAACCAATGCGGCCGGGGCCAATCTCAATCGCGAATGGCATGCACCGTCGGCCGAGAAGAGTCCCGAGGTTTTGTGCGTCCGCAACGCAATGGACGAGACTGGCGTGGACTTCGCGATGGACGTCCATGGCGACGAGGCGATTCCCGCCAATTTCCTCGCCGGATTCGAAGGCATTCCGTCGATCACCGAGCGCCAGCAGCGCCTGTTCGGTCTGTTCAGCGAGACGCTCGAAAAGCTCTCGCCGGACTTCCAGCGCAGCCAGGGCTACGAGATCCCGGCTCCCGGCGAAGCCAATATGTCCATGTCCACGACCCAGCTCGCGGACCGCTACGGTTGTGTGTCCATGACCCTCGAAATGCCGTTCAAGGACAATTTCGACTTGCCCGACGAGGTTTACGGCTGGTCACCGCAGCGTTCCAAATATCTCGCTTTCGCCTGCCTCGACGCGCTTCATGCCGTCCTGCCGGAGTTGAAGGAGGCGGCGGCCGAACGCGAATCCGCCAAGCGCGAGCGCGTCGAGGCCTAATGCCTCAATTGGTTCTCCTGCGGCACGGCCAGTCGCAGTGGAACCTCGAGAATCGCTTCACCGGCTGGTGGGACGTCGACCTTAGCGACCAGGGTATCGCCGAGGCGCGCGCCGCCGGCCGGACCTTGCTCGCGCACGGATTCGATTTCGATTGCTGCTTCACGAGCGTACTCACGCGAGCGATCCGGACTCTTCATCTCGTCCTTCACGAAATGGACCGGCTGTGGCTCCCGGTGGCGAAGGATTGGCGGTTGAACGAACGCCACTACGGCGGCCTCACCGGACTGAACAAGCAGGAGATGATCGACAAGGTCGGTGCCGAGCAGGTGAAAATCTGGCGGCGATCCTACGATATTCCGCCGCCCGATTTGCCTGCCGACAGCCCTTACGACGTAAGCGAAGACCGCCGCTATGCTCGGGTCGAAGTCCCGCGCACCGAGAGCCTCAAGGATACGATCGCCCGCGCGCTTCCTTATTACCGGTCGGAAATCGAGCCCGCGTTGAGTGCCGGCAAGCGCGTGCTTATCGCCGCGCACGGCAACTCGCTTCGCGGGATTATCAAATATCTGTCGGGCATCGGCGATGAGGAGATTGTCGGCCTCGAGATTCCGACCGGCCAACCGATCGTCTATGATCTCGCCGGCGATATGACGGCGCTCCGTCGTTACGACCTGGCTTAAGCCGCGTCCTTGCGCCGGTACATTTCCTGATCGGCCATGGCCATGACCGACTCCGGGTCGTCATCGGCACCGATCATTCCAACACCGATGGCCACGCTCAAGGGCAGCACGTCCCCGTCGTGCGAGAACTCGCAGCCTGCAATCAGCTGGGTCAGGCGCGTCGCGGTCTCGTGAGCATCGTCTTCATCGGAATGGGCAAGCAGGATCCCGAATTCATCGCCCCCGATTCGGGCGACCACGTCGCTTCGGCGCACTCCTCCGACCAGCAGCTCGGCAACTTGGATCAACGCTTCGTCACCGGCCTTGTGGCCAAAACTGTCGTTGATCATCTTGAGGCCGTCGAGGTCGACGAACAGCATTGCAGAGCTCTCGTCATAGCGCTTGGCGCGGTCAATGAAACGGTCGAGAGCGCGCATGAAGCCGCGGCGGTTGGGCATGGTGATGAGCGTGTCCTGATGCGCGAGCTCATCGAGCTGCTCGACCCGTTTCTCGAGGTCGGCGATGTGCGCGCGCAGACGGCTGATCTCGGCTACCAGGCGATCAGAGTCCGTAATATCGGTCACGCTGTCCGTCATGTCCCCCGCGGGCCCTCTCGGTCGCTCGCATAGCGCGATTCCAAGTCCTTGAAAATGCTACGCTCCATCGTGGCAATTGCATGCCACACTTCCTCTCCCTAAACGACCGCGCTCCGGCAAGTGCATCAAGACGGGACAATGCCATTGGCTGAGGTTGGGCCTCAGGTTGGGATCATCATGGGCAGCCGCTCCGACTGGGAGACGATGCGCCATGCCGCCGAGACTCTCGACAAGCTCGGAGTCGCCTATGAGACGAAGGTCGTCTCGGCCCATCGAACCCCCAAGCGGCTGTACGATTACGCCCATTCCGCGCACGACCGCGGCTTGAGGGTCATAATCGCGGGCGCCGGCGGGGCTGCGCATTTGCCCGGAATGGCCGCCTCGATGACTGCGCTCCCAGTGCTCGGTGTGCCGGTCGAGACCAAGTCCTTGAAGGGCATGGATAGCTTGCTTTCGATCGTTCAGATGCCCGCCGGAATTCCCGTTGGAACGCTGGCGATCGGAAAGGCCGGGGCCATCAACGCGGGGCTGCTTGCCGCCGCGATCCTGGCGACCTCCGACTCCGAACTCGCGGCCCGGCTCGAACGCTTCCGCGAGGAGCAGACAGGCGCCGTCGCCGAAGCTCCTGAATGACGATCCCGCCGGGCTCCACGATCGGGATCGTCGGCGGCGGCCAGCTCGGCCGGATGCTGGCGATCGCGGCGGCGCAGCTTGGCTACAAATGCCACGTCTTCGATCCGCATGAACGTCCGTGCGCGGCGGACGTCGCTGCCCGGGCCACCCGCGCCGCCTTTGACGACGAATCCGCCCTGCAAAGCTTCATCGATTCCGTCGATGTTGCGACCTATGAATTCGAAAATCTGCCCGTGGAGCCGCTGAGGCTTTTCGGCGAAAAGCTCCGGCCGGGCATCCGTTCGCTCGAAATTGCCCAGGATCGCGCTCTCGAAAAAGAGTTTATCGAAAAGACCGGCGCAAAGGTCGCTCCGTGGCGGCCGGTTTCAACCTTGGAAGATGGGCAAGCCGCAGCCGCCGATTTCGGCGTGCCGATCGTGCTCAAGACCCGCCGTTATGGCTATGACGGAAAGGGCCAGGCGTGGATTCGGTCCGCTGACGAAGCCCAAGAATCCTGGGACTCGATCGGCCGCGAGCCGGCAATCGCCGAGTCGGCCGTAAACTTCGCGGCGGAATTCTCGGTCATCGTCGCGCGCTGGGCCGACGGCCGCCACCGCTTCTGGGACTGCCCGCAAAACGAGCATCGCGAGGGGATCCTTCGCAGTTCGACCGTCCCCTGTTCGGACGCCGTCGCCGCGCTGGTCGAGGAGGCTCAGGCCGCCACGCTCCGAATTGTCGAGGCGCTCGGCCATGTCGGAGTGCTCACCGTCGAATTTTTCGCCGCCCCCGACGGCCCGCTGGTCAACGAGATTGCGCCGCGCGTCCACAACAGCGGCCACTGGACGATCGAGGGCTCGGTCACATCGCAGTTCGAGCAGCATATCCGCGCGATTTGCGATCTTCCGCCGGGCGTCACCGGGCTCATGCGCGGCGGCGCCGTCATGGAAAACCTCATCGGTCCGGAGGTCGGGCGCTGGCCCGAGCTCGTTGCCGAACGTGGCGCCCACGTCCACATCTACGGCAAGGGCGAAGCCCGCCCCGGCCGCAAGATGGGGCATGTGACGAAGGTCAAGCGCTAGGGCGCCTCCACCACCTCGATCGGAAGCCCGAGCTTTTCGAGCTGCGGCCGGACCTTGGCCGCGTCGCCGACGACGATCCAGGTGAAGGCCTTGGGATCGATCACCTTCCGCGCCGCCTCGTCGAGGCTCGCCCGGGTCTGGGCGCGATATTCGGGCGCCAGCTTCTCATAATAATCGTCCGGGCGGCCCAACAGGTCCATCGTCATCATCGCGTTCAGGACCGCGTCCGACGTCTCGAACTCGCCGGGAAGCTCGTTGATGCTGCTGGCGATCGTCCGCCCGAGTTCCTCGTCGGTCACGCCCTTGGTCGACAGGAAATCGCCGATCTGGGACTGGAGCTCGGCCAGCGAATCGCCAGTCCGGTCGGCCTGGACCGGAGCGGAGATGACGTAAGGCACCGCTTTCTCGAGCAGCTGCGGGCGGCCGCCGACTCCGTATGACCAGCCCTTGCTTTCGCGCAGGTCCATGTTGATCCGCGACAGGAAATCGCCGGCCAGGATGTCGTTCGCCGTCGACAGGGGAACCACGTCGCTTCGCGAGTCGACCGGAAGCAGCTGGAAGCCGAGAATGCTCGACTGCGGGGCGCCCGTGCGGTTGACGAGCAGGATCTTCGGTGAGCCCGGCCTCGGCGGCGGAGCAGTGAACGCCTTGACGCCCTTCGCAACCGAAGGCGCCGACCAATTGCCGAACCTCTTGTCGAGCTCGGCTTTCACCTCGGCGAGCGGAAGGCTCGAGACCACGAAAATCTTGACGTTGTCCGGGCGGATCCAGCGCTGCTGAAACGCCGCAAGGTCCGCTCGCTGGAAGCGGCCGATCGCCTTCGGATCCCCGCCCGCGGGACCGCCATATGGATGGTTGGGGCCATAGAGGACGGTTGGCAGCAAGCGTCGTCCCACCCGAGTCGGGTCGCGCTGGAACTGGGCGATCCCAGTCAGCGTCTGCGCCCGGATCCGGTCGATCTCCGTCGGCTGGAACGCTGGATTCCGAACCACGTCGGCGAGGATGTCGAGCGATGGCGCGAGGTTGGGCGAAAGCGCCGTCAGGACCGCGGACGAACGGTCGGAGGTGTTGCTCGTGCTTACCTCGGCCCCCAGGCTCTCCTCGGCTTCGGCGAGCTGCTGCGAGGTCATCGCCGCCGTGCCCTCGTCCATCAGGTTCATGGTGAAGGCC
>JBKPKF010000045.1:0-7087 GCA_046730995.1 Pseudomonadota bacterium | reverse complement strand
TGCGGCCAGCCTTCATTAGCGAAATTCCGTGCCACCTCCATGCGTCCGCCGGAGCGTCCGGGTAGGTTACGGCGGAGGCGTAGCTCAGCGCCGCTCGAGCATCGTCGCCACGGCGATTGCGAAGCCGCCAGACTTCACCCTCGTAATAGCGCAGCAGGCCGTTCCATCCGTCCTGCGCCAAGGTCTCGATAAGATACTGGCTCGCGCCCGGATCGTTGAGCTTCACCTGGTCGTCGAGCAGCATCGGCCGAATCCCGCCGATGGTCGCCAGATACCGGTTACGGCCGACGTCGTAGCTCCGGCCAGGCTCCTTCACCTCGAGCGCGTCGGCCCTGAGGTCGGCCATTCGGGAGCCTTCCGAGGGGTGGGTGTCGAACAGCGACCCGCGTCGGCGGCGCTTGCGCCGGTAACGCGCGCTGGCAGTCTCCTCGCCAATCAACTGCTGCCAGATGTTCGACATTTCAATCGGCTCGTAGCCGGCCTGAGCGATAAGCTTCGCGCCCATCGCGTCGGCCTCGGCCTCCATTGAGCGGCTGTATTGGAACAGCGACAGGATTGTGCCGAGCTGCGCGAGCTGGACATAGTCGCCGAGGTAAACCCCGCCGGCAGCGCCACCAACCCCCGCCGCCATTGCGGCGATCGCGAAAATATCGGTCTTGCGCCTCTGATCGCGCCAGCTGCGGATCATATGCCGGCGCAGGAAATGCCCCGATTCGTGGGCAATGACCCCGGCGAGCTGCGCCTCATTGCGCATCCTCAGCAAGAGTCCCGAAAATACGACAGCGAAGCCGGTTGGGAACATCATCGCGTTGAAATCGGGAATGTGTGCCAGGTAGATGCGGAAGTCCCTGGCAGCAGGGCCGCCGACTTTTCCAATCAAATCCTTGAGATAGCCGGTGAGTTTCGGATCATTCATCAGGAGGTTGGAGCCGGCGATTTCTTCCTCTGCCCGGTCCATCAGCTGCCAGATGCCTTGCTCGTCCTTTTCCGTCGGCCGGTAACCCGGGCCGACCAAGGGAACCATGTCCTTGGGCAGCACTCGGGCTTGCGCGACGCCGGTCGTCAGCGAGACGGCGCCTACGCCGCCCCCAACGAGCAGCGAGCGGCGGCTGATTTCAAAACAGCGCGCGCACATTAGTTTTTCTCCGCCTGGGCCCGCCGAACCGCCTGACCCGGCTTCATCCGATTGAGCAGGCGATCCACCATCTGCGCGGCACCCTGCGGGCTGCGCAGGTCGCCGAACGCTATTCCGGGCACCTCGCTTCCGGCGCGGACAACGTTGAACCAAACGACCTCGCCGGTCTTGAGGTCGACCAACCCGGCATAGTCGAGCTGGGTGGCGCCGCCGATATTGGGTGCGCAAAACCCGACGAAGCAGCCGGCAAGCCCCAGGACTCCGAGCGCGATCCTCCCGCGCGACGCGACCGAATCCTCGGCATGGAGAAACAGCGCGTAATCGTAGCCCGTCCTCCGGCCGAGCGAGACCGCGTCCTCACCCAGGGTCCAGTCGAGGCCTTGGCGGCGCTTGGTCGGAAGATAATCGCCGAGATATTTATGAAGCACGATCGATTCGCCGACCGCATAGAAAAGCCGCTCGAAGTCCGCGACTTCCTGCTCGCTTGCACCCCGAAGCTGGTTGCGGCGTTCCAGGATTTGCAGCTTGCCGCCGCGGCCCGACTGTTGCGCCTGGAGCGCGGCGATGATGTTGGTCCGCGCTTGCTCGGTCCAATCGGCGCGGGGTTCTACGATCCCGCCGGTAGTCAGCGATCCCACCGAGACGTCCGGCCGCAGGACGAGCAGCTTGTAATCACCCTGCGGCGGAGTGAACTGCACGTCGGCATATTGCCGGGTCTGGACGCACGCGCTCATCGGCACCGCCGCCCCAAGCGCTAGCGCAATACCCCAATTCCGCATCGGATACCTCTCCAGGGCGCGCGGATTGCACACCCTCCCGCTAGTCTCAGTGCCCGACTATTACCGAACGGTTCATGAATGAAAAGCGCGTATTTTTAAATGGTTAGCGCTTTCCGCGTTCCACGCTGCCAGCGCTTGCGGGACATGAGGCAACGCTTGTGAGGCAATGTCCATCGACCGAGCCCGGAGCGAGCGGCACCCCCAGCCAGGCGGCGAGCGTAGGCATGATGTCCGTAGTTTCAACGGCCGTTTCGTCCGCGACCGGGGCCCCACCCTTTCGCCAGAACAGCACGGGCACACGCCGGTCGTAATCCCACGGACTCCCATGCGTCGCGACGTAGCGGGTCGTATCGGGGATCGGCGTGACGTCCCTCTTCAGGAGGACGACAAAGTCGCCTGAGCGGGGCGCATAGAAGCTGGCCCGGGCGCGCTGCTTCAAACTCCAGCTTACGGGTGATCCGGTTGGAACAGGCGTCGCGGCCAACTCCGCGGCGGTGAATACCGCCTCAACCTGCGGATGTGCGCGATAAGCGGCGACGGCCGCCGTCAGCAGCCTTTTCCTATCCGCCGCTGACAAAGAGCGATCGATATACAGGTCGCCGCCCAGGTCACCGAACAGCCCTGGCCCCGTCAGGCCAAGCCGAGTCACCAGCTTCGGACCGATCACGCTCGCTCGCAGGCCCGCATCGGCGCGAACGGCGCCGTTCACCCCGGCGAGCCGCTCGCGCTCCGGAACGTCCTTTCCGCCGTGATCGGCGGTGAGGGCCACGGCATAATCGATCCCGCGACTGTCGAGCAGCGAAAGGAAATCTCCGATCTCGCGGTCGAGCTCGAGCAGTTGGAGGCACATTTCCTCGCCCTCCGTGCCGTAAGTGTGGCCGACGTAATCGGTTGCCGACAAGCTGATCGCGAGGACGTCGGGTGCCGCCCCGCGCCCGAGCTTCATTTCGTCGATCAGCCCCGCGGCGAGCGCCAGAGTATCTCCGTCGAATTCGGGCGAAGCGCGGAAAGCAGCTTGGTCGTTTGCGGCGCGCGCGAGCTGCCCGGCACCGACCGGCTTTCCACCACCTTCGATCGGGATGACGGCGGCCTTGGATTGGCAGAATGGAATCGGCTCGAGCGGCTCCCTTGGCTGGGCCAGGGCCGCAGCGACCGCCGCATTCACCTTCGCAACGACCAGAGGTGCGGAAACCGCGAGATCGGTCTCGTACTTCTGCCCGGTCCAGTACCAGCGCTGGTCGACCTTGTGTCCGGTCATCATCACGGCGGCGCGGTCCTTGCCCGAAACCGCGACGTTCCGGCTCGCCGGCCAGCGGGCCTTCGCCAGCTCCCCGAGCGTCGGAACCAGGAGATGCTTCGGAGACACGGTATAGGCCGTGGAATTGCTGCCCGGCACGCTCTCGTCTTCCGCACAATACACGCTCTTGTCAGTGCGCGCCGCCGACTGATCGGTCCATACATTGGCGATAATCCCCGTGCGCGAAGGATGGTCGCCGGTCAGGATCGTCGAATGGCCCGGGCAGGTCTCGGTCGCGGCATGGCTTTGATAACCGTTGTGAAAAACGGCGCCCTGAGCGAGCCGGGCCAAGCCTTGGGTAAAATGCGGGCGGTACTCGTCCCAGAGGTTGGCGGAGAATTGGTCGACCGAGATGACGACAAGGAGCTTTGGCGCGCCTTGTGCCAGCGGCGCCTGCGGCTCGGCCGGCGCCTGGGCGCAGGCGGTCGCGGGAAGCAGCGCGGCAACTAACGTTGTCAGGAACTTGCGCATGATTACTCCGTCACCCCGGCCTTGAGCCGGGGTCTGCCTTGCTTCTCGTTCAAAGAAAAGGTGGATCCCGGATTAAATCCGGGATGACGACTAACCAAGCTTCGCCCGCAACCGCTCGTTGACCACCTGCGGGTTGGCCTTGCCCGCCATCGCCTTCATCACCTGGCCGACGAAGAAGCCGAACAACGCCACCTTGCCCGCCTTATACTCCGCGACCTTGTCGGCGTTGGCGGCGAGGATCTCGTCGATCTTGGTGTCGATCGCGCCGGTGTCGCTGGTCTGCTTGAGCCCGCGGCTTTCGACGATCGCGGCCGCGCCTTCGCCCGTTTCGAGCATGATCTCGAACACTTGCTTGGCAAGGCTGCCCGAGATCGTCCCGTCGGCGACCAGCTTGAGCAATTCGGCGGCCTGCGCCGGCGATACCGGGCTGTCCTCGATCGTCTTGCCAATCCGGTTCAGCGCACCAAACAATTCGGAGGCCGTCCAGTTTGCCGCCGCCTTGGGCTCGGCTCCGCCTTCGAGCAGCGCATCGAACCAGCGCGCAGTCTCGACCTCTGCGGTCAAAACGCTCGCATTGTAAGGGGTTATGCCGAGACCCTCATATCGCTTGCGCTTCTCGTCGGGCAGCTCGGGCAAGGTCGCCCGGCATTCATCGAGGAAGGCCTCGTCGAGTTCCAGCGGAAGCAGGTCCGGGTCGGGGAAATAACGGTAATCGTGCGCGTCTTCCTTGGACCGGAGCGCGCGTGTGACGCCCTTGTCAGGGTCGAACAGTCGCGTTTCCTGAGCAACCACCCCGCCGCTTTCGAGCAATTCGACCTGCCGCTTCGCCTCATGCTCGACGACCGCCATGACGAAGCGCACCGAGTTGACGTTCTTGGTCTCGGTCCGGGTCCCCAGATCGCCGCCGGGCTTGCGCACGCTGACGTTGACGTCGGCGCGCATCGAGCCCTCTTCCATATTGCCGTCGCACGATCCGACGTAGCGCAGGATTGCCCGCAGCTTCCTGAGGTAAGCCCCTGCTTCCGCGGGCGAACGCATGTCGGGCCGCGAGACGATCTCCATCAACGCGACCCCGCAGCGATTGAGGTCGACGTAACTCATCGTCGGGTGCTGGTCGTGCATCAGCTTGCCAGCGTCCTGCTCGACGTGGATGCGCTCGATGCCGATGCGCTTGGCCGAAGATTCGTCTTTGTCGTCGAGCAGGATCTCGACCTCGCCCTCACCGACCAGCGGATGGTAGAGCTGACTGATCTGATAGCCCTGCGGCAGATCGGCGTAGAAGTAATTCTTGCGGTCGAAGCGGCTCCAGCGGTTGATCACCGCGTCGAGCGCCAACCCGGTGCGAACCGCCTGTCGGATACATTCCTCGTTGGGCACCGGCAGCATGCCCGGCATCGCCGCATCGACGAGGCTCACCTGCGTGTTCGGTTCTGCGCCGAACTCGGTCGCCGCGCCCGAGAACAGTTTCGACTTGGTCGCGGTGATTTGGGCGTGGACCTCGAGGCCGACCACGACCTCCCAGTCGCCGGTTCCGCCCTTGATGCGATAGGGTGCTGCAGCGTCGGCCATCTCTACCACCACTTCTCCGGCCTTGCGTTGAAGCCGGCGCGCTCTTCGATCGCGAGACCGGCGTTGAGCACGATCTGCTCGTCGAGCTCGTTGCCGATCAGGTGCAGCCCGAGCGGCAGCCCCTGCGCGTCGAGCCCGCCCGGAACCGACATCGCCGGCAGCCCTGCGAGACTCGCCGGGACCGCGAACACGTCGTTCAGATACATCGCCAGCGGGTCGGTCGTCTCGCCGATCCCGAACGCAGCCGAGGGCGCGGTCGGGGTCAGGATCACGTCGCACTGCTCGAACGCCTTTGCAAAGTCCTGCTTGATCAAGGCGCGCACCCGCTGCGCCTTGGTAAAATAGGCGTCGTAAAAGCCCGCGGAGAGGACATAGGTGCCGATCATGATCCGCCGCTTCACCTCGGCGCCGAAACCCGCCGCGCGCGTCGCGGAATACATATCGTCCAGGGTCTTCACCCCCTCTTCGCGCAGCCCGTACCGCACGCCATCATAGCGAGCGAGGTTGGATGACGCCTCGGCCGGGGCGATGATGTAGTAAGTCGGAAGCGCATATTTGGTGTGCGGGAGGCTGATCTCGACGGGGGTCGCGCCGGCGTCCTTCAGCCATTCTATGCCCTGATCCCACAAGGCGTTGATCTCGGCGGGGACGCCATCAATCCGATATTCCTTGGGAATGCCGACGCGTTTACCGCTGAGATCGCTCGAAAGGTTCGCTTCCCACTGCGGCACTGGAAGGTCGAGCGAGGTCGAATCCTTCGGGTCGAACCCGGCCATCGCCTCCAGGAGGATCGCGCAGTCGCGCACCGTCTTGGCCATCGGTCCGGCCTGGTCGAGCGAGCTGGCGAAGGCGACGATTCCCCAGCGCGAGCAGCGGCCATAGGTGGGCTTGATCCCGCAAATGCCGGCGAATGCCGCGGGCTGGCGGATCGAGCCGCCGGTGTCGGTCCCGGTCGCGCCGGGCGCGATGCGCGCCGCGACCGCTGCGGCTGAACCGCCCGACGAGCCGCCGGGAGTCAGTCCGACGTTGCTGCCTTTCCGCCGCCACGGGCTGATCACCGGTCCATAGGCGCTGGTCTCGTTCGACGAGCCCATGGCGAACTCATCCATGTTCAATTTGCCGAGCATCCCCGCCCCTGCCCTGCGCAAGTTGGCGGTAACGGTGCTTTCGTACGTCGGCCGGAAGTCCTTCAGGATATGGCTTCCCGCGGTCGAATCGACGCCCTTCGTCGCGAAAAGGTCCTTGATGCCGAGCGGGATGCCCGCCAGCGCCGGCAGGTCGCCCTGCTCCCGGGCCTTATCGGCAACCTCGGCGGCAGCCAGCGCGTCGTCGGGGGTTGTTACGGTGTACGCGTTGAGCAGGAGCGCGGCTTCAACGGCCGAATTGTAGCCCTCCGCGATTTCGCGGGCCGTGAACTCGCCGCCGCGGAGACCGTCACGCAGCTCGGCGATCGTCTTGGACGTTAGCTCGCTCATTCGATCACCTTCGGGACGCCGAAGAATCCATGCTGCCGCTCGGGCGCATTGGCCAGCACGTCGTCGCGAATATCGCCGTCGGTCACGGCGTCCTCGCGCAGCCGCAATTTCTGGTCGATCACCGCGGTCAGCGGTTCCACGCCATCGGTATTGACCTCGCCCAGCTGCTCGACCCAGCCGAGGATATGGTTAAGCTCGGGAAGCAGCCGGTCGAGTTCTTCCTCGCTCATCGCGATGCGCGCGAGCTTGGCGATATGACGAACCTGTTCAGGGGACACAGACATTGCGGGCGGGTCGATAGCGGCGGGGCTATTCAGCGGCAAGCCGGGCCCGAATGGCAAAGCGTCCGTTAAGCGCGCTG
>JBKPKF010000044.1:0-1411 GCA_046730995.1 Pseudomonadota bacterium | reverse complement strand
GCGCGGAGGTCCGTGCGCAGAGACGCATGCGCGAGCTCATGGCGCGCGGAATGCCCGCCCATTACGACGACGTGCTCGCCGACATCCGCACGCGGGATGAGCGCGACTGCGGCCGCGCTGTCGCGCCGCTTCGGCAGGCTGCGGACGCAATCCTTCTGGATACAAGCGACCTCGACGTCGATCAGGCGATCGCCGAAGCGATCCGGCTGGCCGAAGAACGTATCGCTGCGCTCTAAGCCGGCCGCCTGAATACCGCTGTTTTCGGCCGGATTGAGAAGCGCCCATTTCCCTAACGTAGGACAATATAAACTTCTGTCTGCCATGACCTCGGCGTGGCCAACCGAGAATGGAAAAACCGAGTGCGTCGGGCAAAAAACCAGGCTGTCAGTATTGCAGGCAGCCATCTCATCACGACTTGCGCCACCGTCGCAGCCCTGTTGCTGTTCGTCGGTCTCGGAAGTCGTGTCTTGCCGTCCGCTTTGTGGGGGACGCCCCTGCCCGATACCGCCAGCAGCCTCAAGGTTGCGTTGTTGCTCAACATCGCAATCATTCTCTTTGGGTGGCGGCGTTCCAAGGACCTTAGGCAGGCGCTGGACGCCTATGAGGAAGCGGAGCGCACGGCGCATCGCAATGCCAATACCGACCCGACCACCGGCCTCGCCAACCGCCGCGAGCTCATGCGCTCGCTTGCGGAAACTCTGGACTCGAAATCGAGCGGTGTGTTGCTCCTGCTCGACCTCGATCATTTCAAGCGGGTCAACGACCTCCACGGCCATCTCGCGGGCGACAAGATGCTTCGCTACGTCGCGGAGGCGATTACCAGTTCCGCCACGGACGCGGCTTGCTGCGCGCGGATCGGCGGCGACGAATTCACGATCCTTCTGCAGCACGCCAACGCTGCCGCCGGTGAGGACGTCGCCAACTCCATCCTCGCCAGGCTCGCCACGCCATTGCTCGTCGGCGGAGCCAACATCCAGGCTTCGGCATCGATCGGCCTTGCGCAGATCGACCGGTCGCAGAGCGAGGAGGATGTGCTGCGCCGAAGCGATGTCGCGCTCTACGCCGCCAAGAGCGCCGGCCGGAACGGCTTCGCCTGGTTCGATCAACAGCTCGAGGAGGAGCTCACCGAGCGGCTGAAGCTCGAGGAAGACATTCGTAATGGCCTCCAGAAGGGCGAGTTCGTTCCCTTCTTTCAACCGCTGATCGACCTCACGTCGCGTGAGCTGGTCGGCTTCGAGGCTCTTGCCCGCTGGCGATCGCCCACCCGCGGTTTCATGGAAGCGGAAGGTTTCATCGAGGCGGCTGAGCGCACCGGGCTTATCGCACCGCTGACGATGCAGATCATGGAGGAAGCGCTAGGCGAAGCGCGCGATTGGCCCGCCCACCTCAAGATCGCCGTCAACATTTCGCC
>JBKPKF010000043.1:0-11655 GCA_046730995.1 Pseudomonadota bacterium | reverse complement strand
GATGAGGGCTTCCATCCCATGACCATGTATTTCCCGTTGGTCGTTCACGGGGCGATGCTAGTCGAACCGACGGAAACCGAATCGAAGGCTAGCCTCGACCAATTCATCGCCGCGCTGCGCTCCATCGCCGAGCGTGCGAAGTCCGGTGATCAGAACCTGAAGGCCGCTCCGGTTCATGCGCCGCGCCGCAGGCTCGATGAAACACTCGCGGCAAGAAAGCCCGTGCTGACCTACCAGGATCCGCAGCCTGCGCAGGCGACGGGGTGAGCGACGAGCGGCGCTTCTACGAGGCGCCGGCCGAGGGCGCCCAGCGGTCCGCGCCGGCCGCTTTGCGCAATCGCGAGCCGATCGCGGAGGTGCTCGCCGAATGGCTTCCGGCCCGCGGGTTAGTGGTCGAAGTGGCAAGCGGGACCGGCGAGCACGCAGTCTATTTCGCGAAGCGGTTTCCCCAGGTCGAGTGGCAGCCGACTGACGTTCATGGCGAAGCGCTCGCGTCGATCGGCGCTTGGCGCAATGCGGCTGGCCTTCCAAATCTTCGCGAGCCGGTCCTTCTCGACGCCGCAGCAAAGAACTGGCCGATCGATCGCGCGGCCGCCGTGCTCAGCATCAACATGGTCCACATCAGCCCGTGGACATCGGCGCTGGGGCTGATTGCGGGTGCAGCGCGCCTTCTCCCGCGCGGTGGGCCGCTGATCCTTTATGGCCCTTGGCTCAAGGACGACATTCCGACAGCTGCGAGCAACATCGCGTTCGATGCGGACCTGCGAGCACGCGATTCCGATTGGGGTTTGCGGCGCGTGGAAGATTTTGTTGAGGCTGCGCGAGAATTCTTCGAGTTGGCGAACGTTCGCCGAATGCCGGCCAACAACCTGATGCTGTTGCTAAGGCGAATTTGAGCATCGTGTTAAATGAAGTTTTACCCAGCCGAGCCTAAGTTCGGCGGGATGGACCAGAGCAGCACCACACAGAATCGGCGTTCACGCCGTTCGCCAGTCCTCCTCGCGGCGACGGTCGAGGTTGCGGGCGTCCCGCAGCCCGTCAAGCTGCGCAACCTGTCTGAGGAAGGCGCATTGATCGAGGGTGAGCGCTTGCCGCTCGAGGGGACGACGACCTTCTTCCAGCGCAACGAATTGCGCCTCAAGAGCCGAGTCGTGTGGGTTCTTGGTACCTATGCCGGAGTTGCTTTTGCGAGGCAGCTGAGGCCGGAGGAAGTGTTGCGCAACGTTCCGCAGCCCCGACAGCGCCAAGATGTGGATTTCCGCCGGCCCGGGCTCGCCTGTCGCGCTCTGACGGACAAGGAGCGGCAGATGGTCGAAAAATGGATGGTATCTTCGCCAATGGGCTCTCCGGGCGACTGATCGTTCGGCCCCGCGCGACCTAGTGCGAGCCAGCCCTCCCGCGATTTCCTGCCAAACGTCAGCTCAGTGCGGGCGAACGTCTTTGCCCTGCGGGTGAGTTGCGACTAATGTCGGCGTAAGGTGCTCTGGCAGGAGGCCAATTCTGTGGCACGTACACGTATCTGTGTGACCTTGGCTGCAGTTCTGGCGACATCCGGTCTTTCAGCGCAGACCCGCACCACGACTCTCGAAGCCGTTTCGGGCATTCCGGACGTCGACAAGACCACCCAGACCGAAGACCTCAAATTCAAATCCGACATGGCTCAGCGGATGACGGTCCCAGTACTCCTCGGCGGGCGCGGCCCTTATCGCTTCCTGGTCGATACCGGTGCCGATCGCACGGCGATTTCGCGTGAGGTCGCCAATCGGCTGAAATTCGTCGCCGGCGACGATGCATCGCTGCACAGCGTCGCGGGGGTATCGACTGTGTCGACCGCAACCGTTCCCTCGCTGCAGCTCACTCGCAAGGAAATCCACAACATCAACGCGCCGTTGCTCGAGAGCGCGAACATGGGCGCTGACGGTATCCTCGGGACCGATTCGCTTCGGTCGCAGCGCGTGATGTTCGATTTCGAGGCACAAACGCTTTCGATCGTTCCGTCCGCGGTCCCGGATTTCAAAGCCGAGCCGGGCACGATCGTCATCGAAGGAGCAAGGCGCAACGGCAGGCTGGTCGTCACCGAAGCGACGGCAAATGGGCGTCCCTTGACGGTGGTGATCGACACTGGCTCGCAGGTCAGCATCGGCAATGAGGCGCTGCGCAGGTCGCTTCTCGGTGCCAGGGCCCTCCGCGGATCGGAACAGGTTATGCTCGAATCCGTAACCGGCGAGAAGATACCGGGCGATTACATGTTCGTTCGTGATCTCGAGATCGGCGGCGTGGGCCTCAAGGATCTCGCTATCGTCTTTGCCAATGCGCACACGTTCAAGCAGTTGGGTTTCGAAAAGAAGCCCGCACTGCTCCTTGGTATGAATGCGATGAGGGCATTCAAGAAGGTCTCGATCGATTTCGCGAGCCGCAAGTTGCGAGTGGTGATCCCCGAGCACAGCTCGCTCGACCTCAGGATGGCATCGTCACGGCTTCGCTAAGCCGGGATTCGGAACAAGCAGCACCCTGAGGGAGTCCTGTGGACGCTGGGCGGCGGCGCATATAACAGCGCCGCAGCGATCGCGGGGTTCCCCATCTGAGCGAGGCCATATTTGCTCATCTACTGGCTGCTGTTTTTGTATTTCGCTATCGGGGCCATCCGAGAGACTCCCCGGCCAGCCTCCGTCGGGCGTCCGGATGTCCTGTTCCGCCTCGGCTGCCTGCTCATCGTGCTGCTTATCGGACTGCGTTTCCATGTGGGCGCGGACTGGATCCCGTACGAGGACATTTTTGCCAATGCGAAGCATGAGACGATGCGGTCGCTGCCGTCGATCGCGGATCCGGGCTATTATCTAATCAACGTGCTCGTCCAAAGGCTCGGCGGCGAACTTTGGATCGTGAATCTCATTTGCGGGCTGTTTTTCACCTGGGGGCTGATGCGGCTATGCGAGGCGCAGGATCGGCCTTGGCTGGCGGCCTTGGTGGCCATTCCGTACCTCGCGATCGTCGTGGCAATGGGTTATTCCCGCCAAGCCGTCGCAATCGGCTTCATCATGGCCGGTCTCGCATCCTATTTCCGCAACCGCTCGGTGCTGGGGTTCGCGATCTACGTCTTGGCCGCAGCCACGTTCCACAAGACCGCGGTCGTCGCCCTTCCACTGATCGCGATCGCGAACGAGCGAGGCCGATTCATCAGCCTCTTGGTGGTCGCTGCCCTCACTTATGCCACCTACCATTTGTTCCTGTCCTCATCCGTCAGTCGGCTAGTCACCAACTACATCGACGCGCGCTACGCGGCCGAAGGGGCGGGTATTCGGATTGCGATGAACCTGTTGCCGGCGGTGCTTTTCCTGATCCGATCGCGGCAGTTGGAATTTCCGGAACTTGAAAGGCGCGTGTGGCGAAACCTCGCTCTGGTCGCATGCGCGTTGGTGCCGGCGTTGCTGCTGGTGCCGTCGAGCGTCGTGGTCGATCGGCTCGCTCTCTATGTCATACCGCTGCAGCTTGCGGTGCTGTCGCGGCCGCGTGTCGTAATGGTCAGTGGGCGTGTCGCGACTGTCCTGATCGTCGTCTATGCAGCGGCGGTGCAGTTCACCTGGCTGACTTATGCTCACCACGCACGTTACTGGGTGCCATATCATTTCTGGCCGTTCGTAGGGTGAGACGCGCCTGACTGCTGGCACCCGTCTCGGCGCGGAGCTATGCTTCCCTTGTCATGGACGCTCGGACCAAGAAGCACGCACGCGCGGAGGATAACACCGCCGACGAGGCGCGGACGCTGGCTGAGACCATTTCAGTCAAGCGGGATCGACTGCTGGCGTCGCTGACTCTCATCGCTGGCGTGGGCCTCGTGGTCGCGCTTCCCTTCGTCCTTCGGTCCGGCGCGGAATTCTTCATGCCGGTAACCGCCGCGCTGGTCGTCGCAATTGCACTCGTGCCGTTGTTGGAATGGTTCGAGCGTCGCGGGGTACCCGCTCGGCTCGCTGCGGCGCTGTGTGTCATCGTTTTCCTCGTCATTGCGATCTTCGCCATCGCCTCGATCGTCATCCCCGCAACCGACTGGGCCGCGCAGGTCCCGCATCGCATCCCGAAGGTGCGAGCGGCGCTCGAGCCCGTTTTCGACCTCTACAAGAATCTCGACAGTTTCATCGACCGCATCGTCTCGCAGATCGCGGTAACGCAGGAACGGACTCGCGCAGTGCGCATCGAGGAGCCCAACTCGATGCTCGGACTCCTGACGAGCTCGGCCCCGCATTTGCTGATCCAGCTGTTCTTCTCCCTGTTGGTGATCTTCTTCTTCCTCGCCGGGTGGACGACGATGCGGAAAAGAACGATCGTCAGCCGGGGCAGCTTTGAAGGCGCGCTGACCACGGCGCGAGTTATCCAGCAGGTGGTCGATGCGACATCGACCTATCTGGGCACGATCACGCTCATTAACGTCGCACTCGGCGCGCTCACTGCCGCGATCCTCTGGAAGCTCGGCATGCCGTCCCCGGTGATGTGGGGCGGTATCGTCGCTGTCCTGAATTATATTCCTTACCTGGGGCCGATCGCGTCCGCTCTGTTCCTGTTCCTGGGCGGATTGATGACCTACCCCGATGTCTGGACTGCCCTCATGCCGCCCGCGGCATTTGTCAGCCTCCACCTGGTCGAGGCCAATTTCTTCACTCCGATGGTGGTCGGAAAGCGGCTCACAATCAGCCCTCTCGCGATCCTCGTGTCCCTGTCATTCTGGTCCTGGGTGTGGGGAACGACCGGAGCGCTGCTGGCGGTCCCGCTCCTGATCATCATCAAGACGGTTTTTTCAGCGGCAGGCACGCCCGACATCGCCGGCTTCCTGTTCGAACACGGGACTTTGACCCATGTCGGCGAGCCTGACGAGGAGGAGGTCGAGGAGAGGCAGGAAATGCAGCCCGCCATGGTTGACACTCCCAAGCCCCGACCCTAGGTCGCCGCCCACGCCAAAAACGCGGGTGTAGCTCAGTTGGTTAGAGCGCCGGCCTGTCACGCCGGAGGTCGCGGGTTCGAGCCCCGTCACTCGCGCCATTTCTCAAAATTTGTTCGCCCTACGACCGATTAGCGCTGGGCGGCGCCGGGCGCGTTACTGGAACTGACGGCCACTCCGAGCGGCTTTTCATTCGGCGCGACGGCATCGTTCGACAGTGACCATTTCAAGATTTCGGACGCGTCGAACTTTTTCGCATATTCTTCGTGGGGCGCCTCGATCGCCGCCTTGCGCGCAGCTTCGAGTTTGATGCGCACGGCAATACGGCCCGGGGGCGCGTTTTCGAGCTCCGCTCCCGGAATGGCGGCAAGCGCCTCTGCCTGTTCACTGCTCGGCTGGTTCGCCGTCGCAGCTTCCGCGGCGAGCGCGGCATTGCGGAGCGCAATCGCATCAGGCTCGCGACCCGAGTAGCTCTTCGTAAACGCGCCGGGACGTCCCCAGCCGCCGGCCCACCGGTAGAACATATGGGCACCGACGATTGCATTCTTCGTCAGTGACTGGGCCCACACGGGCACGACATAATTGGCGTGATAGTGGGTGGCGAAGCCGACCGGGGCGTAAACCGAGCCGTTCAGCGCCTGTTGGGCGATCGTATAGGCGCGGCGCCATCCCGACAGGTCGGCTTGACGATAGAGCGAGCCGTCGCAGGTAAATGTGAACTGGCAGCCCGTCGGGCGGGTCGACCCCTGGTAGACAACCCCGCAAATGGTCGCAGGAAAGGCGGGATGCCGGACTCGGTTGAGCACAACCTGGGCCACGGCGCGTTCGCCGTCGTCATCCTGGCTTCCTGCTTCGTAATAGATCGCACTCGCGAGGCACTGAAGGGCTTGCTTGCGGGTGGTGTCGTTGCCCTTGAACTGGAAGGGCAAAGCAGGCGGATTGGGCCCGCTGGCCAGCGGGATGGCCTGGTTGATCTGGAGCGCCAGTTCGGGCGCGAGTCGCCGGATCAGAAGGGGCGGCGGTGCGGGCGGGCCTACTTCCCCTGCCTGGGCGCCGGGGAGTTCGGGCGTCGAATTGGCCGTTCCGGCGATCGCCGCCACGGCGATAATCGCGACCAGGCCAAGGCCGACCGTCTCGCGCGGGTACGCGCGCCACAGTCTTGCAAGACCGCCAAGCGGCCGGGAGAGAGTCAAAGCCTGCGCCATAGTCGCTGATATAGTTTACTAATACAGTATCTTCAACCGCCCCGCGGCTGTCGAATACTCCATCGTCCCGTTTCGATCCACCTTATCAAAGGTTTCAGGGGGACGATCCACGCCAATCCCATAACCAGATAGAACGGGGCCTGAACGAGAATAGGCCAATGACCGACGAGCGGAGCGAGGCTTGCGACGAGCACCGCCCAAACCGCGATCAGAAGCAGGATGACGGCGATTCCAGCAAGCTTGCGCGATGACGGCTCAGCCGGATCCGTCATTTGGTCGCTCAACCGATCCCGAACAGGCCGCGGCGCGGATGGCTACCGGGCTGCATCCGATCCTTACCGTAAAAGTCGTCGAAATAGACGATCGACGTGCCGCTCGGCACCGCGGTCAGGTAGGTGAGATAGACCGGCACTGGAGCGGGCAGGTTGACCTTCTGCTCGGGCCGCGCGCCCTTGGGGCTCGGCGGCCGGTCGTTGAATAGCCAGCGAGCTAATCGAGGCGCAGCCTCGAGGCGGACGCAGCCGTTGCTCTGCAGCCTCGCGGCCTCCTCGATCTTCTCCTTTTCCGGCGTGTCGTGCAGCCAGATTCCCTGAGCGTTGGGGAACATGAACTTCATCTTGCCCATCGAATTCGCCGGTCCCGGCTTCTGTCGAAGGCGAGCCTGCACTCGCCCTGCGGCAACAGCATGCCAGTCGATCGACATCGGATCGATCACTCGCGCGTGATCCGACCAGTCGGTGAGGAGTTCGTAGCCCCTGTTCTTGAAATAGGCGCGCCCCTCCTTGAGGATGGTCGGCGCAAGCTTCTTCGCGGTGATGTCCGCGGGCGAATTCCAATAAGGGTTGAGCGCGATGTAGCGGATGAATGCGGCCATCATCGGCGTTTGCGCCACCGGATCAGGCCGGCCTGCCACGACCCGCATAGAGTCCACGACCTGCCCATTTTCATACATGTAGAGCCGCGCGGCCGGAGCGTTGACGATCACGTAGCGGCCGTTGCCCGACGGTAGCACACGCGCGCGCTCGAGATTGAGGGCAAGGAGATGGCGCTGCTGCGGGTTGAGATAGAGGCGGCTCGCGAGCGCCAAGCGCAAATTGGCGTAGATCGGATTCATCCAGCCCATCTTTTGAACGTAGTCCGACAGCGACGGGGCGGCGGCCGCCTGTCCGAGGATCGCGGCGGCGGGCGGCGGCGTCGGCCTTAGCTCTGAATCGACGTAGATGATGCCCATTCCGGGATCGTGCTTCAGGTCGCGGACATAAGCGACGAACGCCGTGCTGAGCATCGCTTCGGCCTGCCGGACAGCGGCGGGATTTCCCCCCGACGCAGCCGCAACGGCGCGCGCCAGGTTTCGGACATTGTAGCGGCGTGGATCGAGATTGTCGGCAGACGCTGTGGTGAGAAGCTGGACCAGCTGCTGGGCGGCTGGGCCTGAGCGCGGTGAGAACCACAAGGGTGCGCCGCCGCGCGCCCGATAGAAAGACGCGACGGCCGAACCCTCATCAGCGGAGACCAGGATGGCTGCGCTCGATTCAGCGGGACGCGGAGCCACTCCCAGAGCGGCTGCCCCGGCCGCCAATGCCGCGGCAAGAGTCAATGGGGTCCGGATGAGTTTCACATTTGCTCCTGTTCGATGATGCTTGGTCCGCCGGGTAAACGCCGATCTGCCCAAGTTGGCGCCATGACGCCAAGTTTCAATAATAAGTTCTGTAAAAGCATAGACTTAGTGTAGCTCAGCTGAACCATTCGAGGCCGTCCTGGCTTACGAAGCCATCCAGCGGCACGTCCCAATCGTCAGCTGGAATGGTGACCGCCAAACGCTGCAGGGACCAGCCGACGCCGATGAGACGCGCTCCCATCTTCTTCAGGTGAATGAGCGCTCGATCGTAATGGCCCTTGCCGCGCCCGAGTCGGGTGCCGTGGCCGTCGATCGCGATGAGTGGGACGAGCACGAGGTCCGGCTCGACAACGGGATGGCGCTTGGCCGGTTGCATGATCCCGAAGGGTCCGGGCTCGAGCGGGTCGCCGGCGATGAAGCGGAACGGCTTTCCTGGGTTGAGGAAGCAGGGATAGGCGGCAATCGCACCGACCGCCCGCGCCTCTTCCATTGCCGGAAGCGGGCTGATCTCGCTGCCGAGGGGGCAATAGCCGCCCACGACCGACACTCCGGCGAAAAGGGAAGTCAGATTCTCGGCGAGGCTCCGCTCGAGCAATGCCCGATCGGCATCGGAAAGGGTCGCGACGAATGCCTTGCGTGCGTCGAGCGCGGCACGGCGGAGCGCTTCCTTGGACAACGGCTCCATTTCAGGCCGCGGTTCCAGCGAATCTGGCGGAAAAGGGGGCGAGCGGGAAACCATCCAGGCGAGGATACACTAACTCCGCCGCAAAAACCGTTCTTCCGCGGATCACCTCTAAATCGCAGGGGGGAACATTTGCCAGGCGTCGCAGCATGATGGAAGGTGACGGGACCACCCTGGCCGTTTGCCCTAAAATCCTCTGACGCCACAAACGTCAGGTGGGTGCCATGTGATCCGGGCCAGGGCCCAGGCAGGGACAGCTCCCATTTGGATTCTATCGCCTCAGGGATTTTCCGAAGGCTCGCACCGGGTAGTGCCCGTCAACTGCTATTTAGGTCGAGGACGCCGGGTTCTCAAGCGCCGTGGCGATCGATTCGAGTCGGCTGGCCAGCACTTCGGCGCGCTGCACCATTTCCGGATCCGGTCCGGCCGGCTCCGCTGGCGGAAGAGGCGGGGCTGCGTCGGGCCGATTCTCAATCAGCTGGTCGGCCAGTAGAAGCGATGCGAACAGGAATTGCCGCGCTTCGGACAAGGTACCGAGGCCGGCGATGGCTTCGCGGCTTTTTCCGTCGACAAGGCGGGCGGCGGCGCGAAGATTTTCCTCTTCACCCTCGCGGCATGCGACCTGGTAGGTGCGGCCCGCGATCGAAAGGTCGATGAGGGCAGACATCAGACCGCAGCTTCCCGAATTAGTTCGTCGAGCTCTTCGACGACTTCGCGGACCCTGGCTCGAAGCTCGTCATCGCGGTTGCCCGACTGCTGGCGGCCGGCGAGCGTGCGCTCTATCCGCTGGAGCGCCAGCTCTGCCCGCTCAAGTGCTGCCGACAAATTACCGTCGTCCATGGAATCTCAGCTACGCAGTTTCCCGATTCCGGGCAAGCTTTGACGCAGGGAATAAGGCGGCTAATGGGCGACCGGCCCCGGCCTGAGTCCTTAGGCCGGCAACCCCGTCCACGGAGCCCCATGCAGCCGACCCAACGCCGTCTCGCCAACGCTATCCGCGCACTCGCGATGGATGCCGTGGAGGCCGCCAACAGCGGCCACCCAGGAATGCCGATGGGCATGGCCGACGCCGCGACGGCGCTGTTCACCCAGCATCTGAAGTTCGACGCTTCCGATCCCGACTGGCCGGACCGTGACCGGTTCGTGCTGTCCGCGGGCCATGGCTCGATGCTGATCTACGCACTGCTATACCTTAGCGGCTACGAGCGGCCGACCATCGACGACATCAAGCGATTCCGTCAGCTCCGAAGCCCCTGCGCAGGCCACCCCGAGAATTTCGAGCTTCCGGGGGTGGAGGTCACGACGGGCCCGCTCGGCCAGGGATTGGCAATGGCGGTGGGGATGGCGACCGCGGAGCGTCATCTGAACGCGGCCTATGGCGATGAGCTGGTCGACCACCGCACCTTCGTGATCGCCGGCGACGGCGACCTGATGGAAGGTGTCAACCACGAGGCGGTCGGCCTCGCTGGTCATCTGAAGCTTGGACGCCTGATCGTCCTATGGGACGACAATAGCATCACGATCGACGGGTCGACGGAGCTGTCGCGCAACGAGGACGTGATCGCGCGCTTCAGGGCGGCGCAGTGGCACACTGTCGAGTGTGACGGGCTCGACGCCGGAAAGGTCAGCAAGGCGATCGGCCAGGCCGTCGCCGATCCGCGACCGACCCTCATCCGCTGCAAGACGATCATCGGTTATGGCGCTCCGAACAAGCAGGGCACGGCGGCGACGCACGGAGCGGCCCTGGGCGCCGACGAAGTGGCGGCTGCGCGCAAGGAGCTGGGCTGGGATTCGCCACCGTTCGTCATCCCCGACGACGTGCTGACGGCCTGGCGCACGGCCGGCAAGCGCGGCGCCACAGACCACGCGCTGTGGAAGGCCCGGTTGGAGGAGAGCAACCGGAAGGACGAGTTGCTGTCGAGGTTGAGTGGCAAAGTGGGCGACGCCTGGCTGAAGCCCTATCTCAACAAGCTGCTGACTGATTTGAAGCCGGTTGCGACGCGCAAAGCGTCCGAGATGGCGCTGGAGGCGATCAACGCCGCAATTCCCTCGACAATTGGGGGCTCGGCCGACCTCACCGGATCAAATAATACCAAGACCAAGGGGCTCGAGCCGCTGACCGCCGAGAATTACGGCGGACGTTACATTTATTACGGCATCCGCGAGTTTGGCATGGCAGCGGCAATGAACGGCATGGCGTTGCACGGCGGAGTGATCCCGTACGGCGGCACGTTCCTCGTCTTCACCGACTATGCGCGGCCGGCCATCCGCCTCAGCGCCTTGCAAAAGGCGAGGGTCATTTACGTCATGACTCACGATTCGATCGGGCTCGGCGAGGACGGTCCGACGCACCAGCCGATCGAGCATTTGCAATCACTCCGAGCGATGCCGCAGATCGAGGTCTTCCGGCCGGCGGACGCGGTCGAGACCGCGGAATGCTGGGCGCTGGCCCTTGCAAGCGACGAACCGTCGATCCTGGCGCTCACTCGGCAGAACCTGACGCCGCTCAGGACCGAGGCCTCGCCCGAGAATCTTTGCGCTCGGGGCGGTTACCGCCTCAAGGCGGCTGGGAACGCCCGCAAAGTGATCTTCATCGCCACCGGTTCGGAAGTCGAAATCGCGATGGGCGCTGCGGAGCGCCTTGAACAGCAGGGGATCGGAGCCGACGTGGTGTCCATGCCCTGCACCGAACGCTTCGACGCCCAGCCCGCCGATTATCGCGATGACGTGCTTCCCGACGTCTCAAACCGCGAGATCCTGCGCGTCTCGGTCGAAGCCGGGACGACCTTCGGCTGGGAAAGGTACACCGGCCTTCATGGCCTCCGCATCGGCATCGACCGCTTCGGCGTCTCGGCTCCCGCCACGGACGCCTATGACTATTTCGGCCTCACTCCCGACAAGGTCGCCGAGCGCGTCACCGACTTCATGAAGACAAGAGGAATCCAATGACGAAAGTTGCAATCAACGGCTTCGGCCGCATTGGCCGGCTGGTCGCGAGGGCGATCCTCGAGCGGCCCGACTGCGGGCTCGAGCTGGTCAGCGTCAACGACCTTGCCGACGCCAAGGCCAACGCCTGGCTGTTCAGCCGCGATAGCGTGCACGGCAAGTTCCCGGGCGAGGTGAAGGCCGACGGCAATGACCTCGTCGTGGATGGCACGCGGATTCACGTCACCGCCGAAAAGGACCCGGCCAAGCTTCCGCACGGCGCGCAGGGCGTCGA
>JBKPKF010000042.1:0-2166 GCA_046730995.1 Pseudomonadota bacterium | reverse complement strand
GGTTACGGCTACGGGAAGCTCGATAAGAAACGGACAGAAATCCTGATGATTCCGCAGGATGCCGACGCCTGAATATGTCCAGACCGGGGGTTCGGCGCTGATTGGACGAGCAATCCTGGTGTCGATTGCCGCGCTTCTCGCGGGCCTGGTCGTCGTCCGAAATGCCGTCGTCGCCCAATATGCCGAGACCAAGCCCCAACTGGCGGCGCGGATCTGGCACTCGCATCCTTCATCCAATCTATGGTCGGGGCTTACCGAGATCGGGCTAAACGCCCGTACGCGAAAAGCGGTTAGTCCGACGACGTTGGCGAAGATCCGCGACGCTGCGGCGAAATCGCCCCTCGCACCCGAACCATTCCTCGTCCGCGGAGTCGAGGCGCAGCTGGCAGGCGACTACCGCCTGGCGAGCCAGGCTTTCTTGGCTGCCAAGCTCCGCGATGGGCGCTCGATTCCCGCCCGTTATTTCCTCGCCGAGCAATATTTCCGAAGCGGCGATGCGGCGCACGGGCTTCGTGAAATTGCGCTGCTTGCTCGAATGGTGCCGAACGGGGTCGCCGGTCTTGCGCCTTTCATTGCAACCTACGCCAAGGACAGGCGCAACCGGCCGCAGCTTCTCTCTCTGTTCAGGGCGGATCCCCAGCTCGAGGATGCGGCGCTTTCAGCACTCTCCTCGGATGCCGGCAACGCCGATCTGATCCTCGAGCTCGCCTCGGATCGCCCGCCGGTTTGGGCGGGTGGCCTCCTGGGCTCGCTGGTGGCCGCTGGACTATATGAAAGGGCTCGCCAGATCTGGGCACAACTTGCCCATATTACTTCCTCATCCGGCCAGCTGATCTTCGATCCGGGCTTCAAGGGCAGCGACGCGCCGCCACCCTTCAACTGGACCCTCACCTCGTCCACTGTCGGCCTTGCCGAGCGGCAGCCTGGGGGGCGGCTGCACGTAATTTACTACGGTCAGGAAGACGGAGTCCTAGCCAGCCAACTGCTCGTTCTGCCCCCGGGCCGTTACCGGCTTGCGATGGGCTTCGCGGGCGACCTCAGCCACGCGGCGGCGCTTAGCTGGACAGTGACCTGCGCCGGATCGACCACGGCGTTGCTTTCGTTGCGATTGAGCGATTCCGCACTCGCCTCCCGGGGAGTCACGTTCGATGTTCCCGCGAACTGCCCGGCCCAACGTTTTGAACTCATCGCAAACGCGCCGGAGTTGCCGCAGCAAGCCGAGATTACGGTTTCGGGCCTGCACCTCAGACGGGTGCCTGCGAATGGTTAGGCGACTGCGCGAGGGTGTCGCGCCTACCTATCTTTTTGCATGCCTGCTCTTGGGCGGAAGCGCACAGGGCATCTGGGCGAACATGGTGCTTCAGCTGGTAGGGTTGGCTTTAATAGGGTGGGCCGCCCTGGTTAGGGAGCCAGAGCCGGTGCCGCGCGAGCAGCGTCAATTATTCTGGCTGGTCCTGCTGGCGCTCTTCATCGTCCTGGCGCAGCTGATCCCGTTGCCGCCGGGGGTGTGGGCGCAACTCGGGCCACGCGACGTGATTGCCGAGGGATATCGGATCCTAGGGATGCGGGCTCCGAGCCTGCCCCTGTCGGTCGCACCCTATGAGACGATTTCCTCCATGCTTTCGGTCATTCCACCGATCGCAATGCTCGCGGCGCTGCTGAGGCTCGGGTGCCGGCCTTTGATCCTCGTACTCGCGCTGGTTGCGGGAACGTTTGCAGGCATCCTGCTCGGGGCCCTGCAGGTTACCAGCCCGGACCCGCTCACCTCGCCCTGGTATCTCTACGAGGAAACCAACTTCGGAGTCGCAACCGGGTTCTTCGCCAATGCCAACCACATGGCGGACTTGCTCGTGATCACCTTACCATTTCTCGCAGCGGTCCTGGCCCGCGCCGGGCGCAGCGGGCGCAACGTCCAGCGCTATTCGGCGGCTGTGGCACTGGTTGCCGGTGCAGCTCTCGTCATCGCCGTCGGGATTGCGCTTAACGGGTCGCTCGCGGGTTATGGCCTGGCAGTCCCGGTGCTTTTAGCAAGCGCAATGATCATGCTTCCGGCGCGCAGCGGAGCGTTTCGAGGGTTGGCGGCGCTTGCCGCGATCCTACTGATCGTCGCGGTCGGTTGGCTCGCGACCACCCCGCTCAGCAGCGAGGCAGTGTTTCGCTCCAGCG
>JBKPKF010000041.1:0-19932 GCA_046730995.1 Pseudomonadota bacterium | reverse complement strand
GAGGGAGAAAATTTCGGACGCCATTCGGGCCTTGGCCTCGCCATTGCCCAGGCGATCGTAAGAGGCCACGACGGGGAGATTGACGTGCAGGACCGCGACGACGCGCCATCCGGAGCGCGCTTCACCATTCGATTGCCGGCGGCACACCGCGCATGAACCGCCCGGTCGCCATCCGCGAATCGCGCCTTTCTGCTGAGACCGTCCACGCCAGCACGGTCGCCGTGGAGGGCCGCGCAGTGCTGATCACCGGCCCGTCCGGATCGGGCAAGTCGGATTTGACGCTGCGGCTGCTCGACCGGGGTTTCACCCTGGTCAGCGATGACCAGACGCTGGTGCGCCGATCGGGCGACCGCCTGATTGCCTCTGCCCCGGCGACTATCGCCGGCAAGCTCGAAATCCGCGGCATCGGCATTGTCGACATGGACATAGTCAAGGATGTTCCGGTCGCTCTGATCGTCGAGCTGACCGGCGAGATCCCCCGGCTTCCCGACGATAGCCGCGAGCGGCCGATTCTCGGGGTCAACCTGCCCTTGATCAGCGTCGATGCGATGACCGCCTCGGCGCCGTCCAAGGTCGCGCTCGGCCTCGACCGTCTCGGCCTCAGGTTCTAAGCTTCGGGCGGTGTCCGACCGCCCGATCTCTCCGCGCCTTCTCCTTGTCACCGGCATGTCCGGCGCGGGCAAGTCGACCGTGCTTGACGCGCTCGAGGACCTGGGTTGGGACGTGGTCGACAATCTCCCCGCCGACCTCCTCAACCAATTCGTCAATTCCGGCGCGGATTGCCGGGTCATGCCCGCCGCGGTCGGAATGGACGTTCGCAGCCGGGGCTTCGATCCAGCGCTTCTCCCGGAGATGATCAGATCGGTCGAGCGGGTCGCACCCGAGATCCTTTATCTCGATTGTGCCGGGATCGAGCTGATTCGGCGCTTCGACGAGACTCGCCGTCGCCATCCGCTCGCTCCCGACCGGCCCGCCGAGGACGGAATCGCTCGTGAGCGCAAGATCATGGCTCCCCTCTTGGCCGCCGCCGACAGCGTGATCGACACGACCGACCTCAGCCCCGTAGACCTGCGCGACGAGCTTCGCCGGCGTTACGGCGCCGATTCGGACCAGCCTGTGCTCACGATCGCATCATTCGGCTTCGCCCGCGGCACCTCTCGGACCGCGGATCTCGTATTCGACATGCGCTTCCTGCCGAACCCGCACTGGGTCGACGAATTGCGGCCTTTGACCGGCTGCGATGAGCCGGTTCGCGCTTATCTCGCCGAGGACCCGGCCTGGAACGAGACGATCGGCCAAATTGAAACGCTTCTCATCGACTGGATTCCCCGCTACTGGGCCGCCGGCAAAAGTTACGTGACCGTTGCGTTCGGATGCACTGGAGGGCGACACCGTTCGGTCGCCGCGGCAGTCGAGATGACGGAACGGTTGCGCAAGCGTGGCTTTACACCGAATGTCCGCCACCGGGACCTGGCCTCGCCGCCGAGCGATACGATCGAGGCCGAAACGCGGCGAGAGGGTTGAGGCAGGCGAGTTGAACGAATGATCGGATTAGTGCTGGTGACTCACGGCGGCCTGGCCGCCGAGTTCGTCACCGCGTTGGAACATGTTGTCGGGCCGCAAGAAGCGGTCGAGGCGATCTGCATCGGTCCCGATGACGACATGGAGGGCCGGCGCAAGGACATCGCCGACGCCGTCGGCCGCGTCGATGGCGGGCAAGGCGTGATCATTCTCACGGATCTGTTCGGCGGCACGCCGTCGAACCTCGCGATCAGCCTGATGAAGAGCGAGAATGTCGAGGTCATCGCCGGAGTGAACCTGCCGATGCTGATCCGGCTCGAAGGAGCGCGAAAGGTGATGGGCGTGCACGCCGCCGTCGCTGCGGCTCGTGAGGCCGGCCGCAAATACATTTCCGTCGCATCCGAGATTCTCGGGGAAGCCGCCGCTTGAGCGCGGTCTCCCGCGAGGTCGCGATCACCAACAAACGCGGCCTTCATGCCCGGGCGAGCGCGAAATTCGTCGCCATGGCCAGCGAACTGGACGCCGACATTGAAGTCGAAAAGGATGGCAATCGAGTGTGCGGCACGTCGATCATGGGCCTGATGATGCTCGGCGCCGCGATGGGCGACAGCATCGTCATCCACGTTTCCGGCCCGAATGCGGACGAGGCGCTGGAGAAATTGGCGAACCTGGTGGAAGATCGTTTCGGCGAAGAGTGATGCCGCGGCAGATCACGTCCTTTTCCAACGAAACGGTGAAGCGGCTTCGCTCCCTTCGCGACAAGAAACATCGCCGGGCGGAAGGGCTGTTCCTGGCTGAGGGCCTGAGGATCGTTGCCGAGGCCCGCGACAGCGGCCGGCTTCCTGAAATCATTGCATTCTCCGAAGAGGGGGCCGGCCATCCGCTGGCTGCTGAGATCATCGCGGCGACCGAAAGGGCGGGCGGCGAAGCGATCGAAACGACTCCGGACATCCTCTCGAAGATGAGCGGCAAGGACAATCCGCAGATGTTGCTCGGCGCCTACCGGCAGCCGGAAACGTCGCTCGAGCGGATCGACCGCGCGAAGGCGCCGCTCTGGATCGTTGCGCAGGCGCTGCGCGACCCCGGCAATATTGGGACGATCCTCCGCACCGGCGATGCCGTGGGCGCGGGCGGGCTCATCCTGATCGACGATTGCGCCGATGCCTATTCGGTCGAAGCGGTTCGGGCCTCGATGGGCGCGATCTTCACCCAGGACGTCGCGACGGCGCGCTGGGAGGAGTTCGTGCCTTGGCGCCTTTCGGGCGAGGGCCAGCTTGTCGGGACCAGCCTCAAGGCGACTCGGGACTATCTCGAAGCCGATTACCGTCAGCCCTGCTTCCTCCTGATCGGCAACGAGCAACGGGGCCTTCCCGCAGACTATGAGGCCGAGTGCGACCTCATCGTGAAGATTCCCATGGCGGGCCGGGCGGACAGCCTGAATGCGGCAATGGCGACTGCCGTGATGGCCTTCGCGATCACGGCGCGGTGGCGTTCAGGAACCTGACATCGGCCGAATGACTTATTGCGGGGATGAAACAGCTACTCTCCCTGCTGCCCGTTGTGGCCCTCACCGCGTGTCTCGAGGCTCCTCCGCCGCCGCCGCTTACGCCAAACCCACCCGGCAGTGTTTATCGCGCCACGGGAACGGAGCCCTTCTGGGGACTGACGGTCGACGAGCGGGAGATGGTCTTCACCCAGCCAGATGCCCAGCCCATTTCCCAGCCTACGCCGCGCGTGATCGTCGGATTTGCGGGCGAAATCTACCAGACGCCGCGGCTCAACGTGAACATCGTCCACGCCAAATGCAGCGACGGGATGAGCGACCGGGTCTATCCGGACAAGGTTCAGGTCACTGTGGACGGACGCCGGTTCGATGGCTGCGGCGGGCTTTAGATCCACGATTCTCGCGCTGCTGCTCTGTGCGGGATGCACCAGCATCGCCGCGGACGCACGAACGTTCGAAGGTACGCGCTGGCATGTGACAGCCATCAACGGCCGCGCAACTCCGACCAATGGCGACTACCGCGTTGAGTTCAAAAGCGGTGGAATCGGTGGGCGTTTCGGCTGCAACCATTTCGGCGGCCGCTTTGCCGTGAAAGGCGGAACACTGATCGCTCGCGAGATTCGTTCGACCCTGATGGCTTGCTCCGACCCCGCAGCGAGCTTTGAAAGTGTGGGGTTCGGTGTCTTGAACCAGCCGATGCGGATCAACTGGTCGAGCGGCGAGCGCTTGAACCTCAGCAACAGCGCCGGCTCGATCACGCTTGAGCGGATTCCGTAGCTACTCCGCCGCGATCTGGGGCGGCTCGTCGGGTTCCTGACCGCTGAGCTCAAGCTCGTCGTCGGCGTAGCGCGGCAGCGCCTCGACGGGCGCGAGCACTTCGATGTCGCGCCGGCCCGGCTCGATGTTGAGCTCCCGGAACTTGCGGGCGGTGACCAGAGACCGTGTCTCAAAGCTGGCAACGAAGCTGTTGTAATTATTGACAGCCATGGAAAGGCCGCTGCCGACCTTCCGAAGGTCCTCGGCCGCTTTTGCGAGACGCTCGTAGAGCTCTTTTCCAAGCTCGCCGATCTGCCGCGCCTCCTTAGCGAGCTTCTCCTGTCGCCAAACCGCCGCAACCGTCCGGGCGATGGCGATGAGGTTGGTCGGCGTAGCCAGCAAGACCTTCTTGTCGAACGCATAGTCCCAAAGGCTAGGGTCCTGTTCTAGTGCGGCGGTGAGGAAATGCTCGCCGGGGATGAACATCACGACATAGTCAGGCGCGTCCTCAAACTGCGACCAATAAGCCTTCGCCCCCAACATGTTCACATGGGTACGGATGGCCAGAGCATGAGCTGTCAGGTGCGCGTCGCGGACGGTTTCGTCGACTGCCCCAAAGGCATCCTGATATTCGTTCAGGGACACCTTGGCATCGATCACGAGCGACTGGCCACCGGGGACCCGGACGACGACGTCGGGCCGCAGCCGGCCGCCCTCGCCGTCCACGACGCTCACCTCAGTCGCGAAATCGCAATGCTCCGACAGTCCGCAGGTCTCGAGTACGTTGCGCAGCTGCTGCTCGCCCCAGCGACCCCTCGCCTTCGGCGCGTTCCGTAGCGCGTTGACGAGCTTCGCCGCCTCGGCGGAAACGCGCTCCGTGCCGGTGCGCATCGCCTCGATCTGTCCGGAGAGCATTCCAAAGGCGTCGCGGCGCTCGGCCTCAACCTTCTGCACCGTCGTCTCGTAGCGCTCCAGACGCTCGTGGACGGGTTGGAGCAATGCCTTCAAATTCTGGCCGGCATTCTCCTCCGACTGCCGGAAGCGCTGGTCGGCACGCTTCAGGAACGTCTCCTGGGCCTCGGCCAGCAGCTTGTTGCTGATCTCGGCGAATTGGGTGGACAGCGCCTCCTTGGCCTCCACCAGCTCCTGGATTCGAGCCTCGAAGCCTTTTTCCCGCTCGAATTGGGATGCCTCGAGCGCTGCGAGCCTCGTCGTGGCGTCGCGATTGGCGTCGCGTTCCCTGACCACTTCGTCGAGCTGTAGTCGGAGCGATTGAACCGCCTGCTTGGCCCCGGCGGATTCGCGGCCGGCGAACAGCCAGCCGATCACACCGCCCAAAGCGAGCGCGACCAGGCCGACTATGATAGTGATTGCATCCACGAACCCGCCTCCCTCGCGGAACAGAAGGCGAACTTTTACGGTGAAATGCCTTTGGTAACAATAGGAACCGCCCGTCCCCGCACCGGTTCTCCACAGAAATTCAGGAGCCTCCCATGTCCATCCGCAAGATGATCGGCCTTCACCCGGGTGTCTCCGGCCACGTCAACCAGCCGCTCGGCGATGCGGTCCACCATGCGATGTATTGCGCGAAAATGTGCCTGAGCTGCGCCGATGCCTGCGCCGCCGAGGACATGGACATGCGCCAGTGCATCCGCGCCTGCCTCGATTGCGCCGACATTTGCGATGCCACGGCGAACCTGGGCTTGAGGCGCACAGGCTCCAACGAACAGGTACTGCGCGAGACGCTCGAGCTTTGCGCCCGAACCTGCGATTCCTGTGCGCTCGAATGTGAGAAGCACGACCACGAGCATTGCCGGCTTTGCGCCCAGATGTGCCGGGAGTGCGCGGAGGATTGCCGCACGGCGGCGGCCTCGCTCGGCGGTTAGAAGTCCGACTTGCCGAAGCGGGGAATGCCCTGGTTCTCGCCTGGAGGGTCCAGCACGCTGACGTCGAGGTCGAGCGGCTCCCCAATCCAATGAGCATGCGTGGTATGATCGGCGAGATCGTCGTCGGTCAGCGGATGGACGAGGGCGCGGAGGCCCGAACCTTCGATCGCCGCGATCACATCGGATCGCGACCGTTCAAGGAAATGGACCTCATATTGCGGAATGGGGTGCGGCCCGACGCTGCGGTCGGTCATCTGGCCGACAAAGAGGATATCCGCGTCCCCATGAGCCGCCTGATTCAGAAAATCGTCGCGCAATCGTTCGGCGCGCGGCCGCTCCTCGACCGTGTAATAGATGTGGGCATGACAGGGCGAGAGATGGGCGGTCATGCCGCTTTCAGCGCTTGTTCTTTCCGCCACTTAGCGAGCTTCTTTAATACCATGTCTCGCTTAAGGCGCGAAAGATGATCGATGAACAGTACGCCGTTCAGGTGATCCATCTCATGCTGGAGGCAGACCGCGAGCAGGCCTTCGATCTCTTCCTCATAGGCCTTGCCGGTTTCGTCCTGCCAGCGAGCGCGGATTTTATCCGGCCGCATCACCTCGGCATATTGCTCGGGCACCGACAGGCACCCTTCGGTGTAAGGCACCTCATGGTCGGAGTGCCAAAGGATTTCGGGGTTGATGAATATCCGCGGGTCCCTGACGATGGGGCTTTCGGGATCGTCGGGATCCTTCGGTTCCTGCAGGTCGATGACGAGGAGGCGGATGGGCTCGCCGACCTGGACCGCGGCAAGGCCGATGCCCGGAGCGACGTACATCGTCTCGAACATGTCGTCGACGAGCGTTTTCAGGGCGTCGTCAAACGTCTCCACCGGCTTGGAAATCTGCCGGAGGACCGGGTCGGGCGTCTCATAAATGCGGCGAATGGCCATGGATCGGATTTAGTCTTTCAGCTGAATGGGTTCAAGAAATCGGCCGTCGCGCCCGAAGCGCTTGAGCCAGGGTGCCTTCGTCGAGATAGTCGAGCTCTCCCCCGACGGGAAGTCCGTGTGCCAACTGGCTGAGACGGATCGGAAATCCTTCCAACCGTTCAGCGAGGTAATGCGCTGTGGTCTGGCCCTCCAAGGTGGCGTTCATTGCGAGCACGACCTCGTCGACCCCGCCTTTGGAAACGCGTTTCACCAGCTGGTCGATCGAAAGGTCCTCCGGCCGTACTCCGTCGAGCGCGGAAAGGCGCCCACCGAGCACATGATAGCGCCCGGGAAACAGCCGCGAGCGATCCAGGGCCCAAAGATCGGCGACTTCCTCCACCACGCACAGCATTTTTTCGTCGCGCTTGGGGTCCCGGCAGATGCTGCAGGGGTCGGAGGTGTCGACGTTGCCGCAGACCGAACAAGTGGACAGCTTGTCCGAAACGTTCCGGAGGGCCGCCAGGAGCGGCTGGAGCGCCGTTTCGCGCTTTTTCATCAGGTGCAGGACCGCACGCCGCGCCGACCGCGGGCCAAGCCCCGGAAGCCGCGCAAGAGCCTGCGACAGCGCTTCGATCTCCTGTGACGCCATGATGCGGCACTCCTTGACCGCGCTTGTCCCGCCCCGCAAGTGCGCTTCCGATGCGCATCGTCTTCATGGGATCGCCGGAATTCGCGGTGCCGAGCCTCAATGCCCTGGTCGAGGCCGGGCATGAGCTCGTCGCCGCTTATTGCCAGCCGGCTCGGCCGGCGGGGCGCGGCAAGGCGAACCGCAAAACCGCCGTCCATGAGCGCGCCGACGCGCTCGGAATCGAAGTGCGCACCCCCAAGAGCCTGCGCAACGAGGACGAGCAGGCGCAGTTTCGCACTCTCGATGCGGATCTGGCGGTCGTTGCGGCCTACGGGCTGATCCTGCCGCCCCCGATCCTCGAAGCGCCGAAGGCGGGCTGCATCAATGTCCACGCTTCTCTGCTGCCGCGCTGGCGGGGGGCCGCGCCGATCCAGCGCGCGATCCTGGCCGGCGACGAAGTCAGCGGGGTCACCATCATGCGGATGGACGAGGGGTTGGATACCGGGCCGATGCTGCACCGGCTGACTCTCGACATTCGCGGCAAGAATGCGGGTCAAGTCACGGATGAACTTGCCAATCTCGGCGCGCAAGCCTTGCTCGACTGGATTGGAAGTCCGTCCCCGGCCCAACCGCAGCCGATCGCCGGCGCAAGCTATGCGCAGAAGATCGACAAGGCCGAGGCGCGCATCGATTGGGCTCGATCCGCAGTAGAGATCGAGCGCCAGGTTCGCGGCTTCGCGCCCGCCCCCGGGGCGTGGTTCGAAGCGGATGGCGAACGGATCAAGCTACTGGAAGCCGAGGCGATCGATCTCGCCGGTGGCGCCGGCAAGGTCCTGGACGATGCTTTGACCATCGGAACCGGATCCGGATCGATCCGTCCAATCACCGTGCAGCGGGCCGGGCGCGCGCCGATGAATGCGGAGGATTTGCTGCGCGGCTTTCCAATCGCGAAGGGCAAAAAGCTGCCGTGACCCGCTGGCGGCTGACGATCGAATATGACGGCGGTCCGTTCATGGGCTGGCAGCGGCAGGAACATGGTCCGTCGGTCCAGCAGGCGCTGGAAGAGGCGCTCGCCAAGATGACCGGCGAGCAGACGGCATTCACCGCCGCCGGTCGCACCGACGCGGGAGTCCATGCGCTCGCCATGAGCGCTCACGTGGACGTCACGAAGCAGGTCACTCCGCACCGCCTGCGCGAGGGCCTGAACGCGCTGGTTCGCCCTCAGCCGATTTCCGTGACCGAAGTCGCTGAAGTCGCGGACGACTGGCACGCGCGCTTTTCCTGCGTCGGGCGGCGCTACCTCTATCGCATCCTCAGCCGCCGCGCCCCGCCCGCGCTTAATGCCGGCAAGGTCTGGCACATCGCCGTGCCGCTCGACGTGGACGCGATGGGTGAAGGCGCCTCACACCTCATCGGGCGCCACGACTTCACCACCTTCCGCTCGGTCCAGTGCCAGTCGGACAGCCCGGTAAAGACCCTGGACCGCCTTGAGGTGACAAAGGCGGGCGACGAGATCCATGTCGCCGCAGCGGCGCGAAGCTTCCTTCATCACCAAGTGCGCTCGATGGTCGGCTGCCTGGCGCTGATCGGCCGAGGTCAGTGGAAGCCAGACGAGATCCGCAAGGCGCTCGAGGCGCGGGACCGCGCGGCGCTCGGACTCAATGCCCCTCCGCACGGCCTTTACTTCCTAGAAGCCCTTTACCCTGAGTCTTGAAATTGTGCGGTGCAGCACGATCTGATAATGGGCGCGCCGCTTTGCGCTGCCATTAGGAGCCCACGCCCGTGATGCGGATCATGATGAAGTCGAAGATCCATCGCGCCACCGTAACGCAGGCCGATCTGCACTATGTGGGCTCGGTCTCGATCGATTCGGCGCTGATGGAAGCGGCCGACCTCCTCGAAGGCGAGAAGGTCGCGATCGTCGACATTACCAACGGCGCGCGACTGGAAACCTATGTCATTCCCGCCCCCGCCGGCAGTGGCACGATCGGGATCAACGGCGCCGCGGCGCGGCTGGTCCACGAAGGCGATTTAGTGATCATCATCAGCTACGGGACGTTCGACGACGCCGAATCACGCACGCTCAAGCCTCGCGTCGTCCATGTCGACGACAACAATCGCATCGTAACCCTTGGCGAGGATGCCGGTGAGCCGGTTCCGGGCGCCACGGATCAGAAGCGGGCGGTGCCCGCCGAGTAACTACTCGGCCGCCAGCGCCTCATATTCCTGCGCGGCGAGATATTTCTCGGCATCGAGCGCAGCCATGCACCCCGTCCCCGCCGCCGTCACGGCCTGGCGGTAGATCTTGTCCATCACGTCGCCGCACGCGAACACGCCGGGGACATTGGTCTTCGTCGTCCCGGCCTCGACCCCGATGTAGCCGTCCTCGTCCAGATCCAGCTTTCCAACGAACAGCTCCGTCGCGGGCTTATGGCCGATCGCGACAAAAGCCCCCTCGACTGGCAGGCGGGTCACCTCACCCGTGCGCCTGTTCTTGACGTCGAGTCCGACCAGCGCCTCGGGCTCGCCGCCCGCGACGAATTCGGCGACCTCGCTGTCCCAAATGACCTTGATATGCGGATTGGCGAACAGCCGGTCCTGGAGGATCTTCTCGGCGCGAAGCGCATCGCGGCGGTGGATCAAGGTGACGTCATGACTGTGGTTGGTCATGTAGAGCGCCTCTTCGACCGCGGTGTTGCCGCCGCCGATCACCGCCACCCTCTTGCCGCGATAGAAGAAGCCGTCGCAGGTCGCGCAGGCCGATACGCCCCTGCCCTTCATATGCTCTTCCGATGGAAGGCCGAGATATTTGGCCTGAGCTCCGGTGGCAATGACCAGGGCGTCGGCGAAATATTGCGCGCCCCCATCGCCGGTCAGGCGAAATGGACGCCGTGTCAGGTCGACTTCGGTGACGTGATCCCAGACGACCTTGGTTCCGACATGCTCGGCCTGGGCCTGCATTTCCTCCATCAGCCAGGGACCCTGGATGACGTCGCGGAAACCTGGGTAGTTCTCGACGTCGGTCGTGGTCGTGAGCTGGCCGCCGGGCTGGATCCCCTGGATGATAATCGGGCTGAGGCCAGCCCGGGCCGCATAGATCGCGGCGGTGTAGCCCGCGGGACCCGAACCCAGCACCGCCAGGCGCGTCGAAATATTGTTCGTCATGGCGCCGATTTAGGGACGGTTTACCGCCCCGGCAACGCCAACAAATCGCGGATCAGACCGCCGAGCGGCCGCGAACGAGATTCACGATGATCACGATGACGGCAATGACCAGCAGGATATGGATTAGACTGCCGCCGACCGGAACCACGAACGCTCCGAGAAGCCAGAGGATGAGTAGGATAACGACGATTGTCCAAAGCATGGCCTGGCCCTTTTAATTCTGGAGATACGGGGCCGAAACGGACGAGCGGGGACGCCGTTCCCAAGGTTGTTAGACGAGCCTCGACTGTTTCAGTGCCGCGGCGATGAAGCCCGCGAAGAGTGGATGCGGCTCGAACGGCCGGCTCTTCAATTCGGGATGGAATTGGACTCCGATGAACCAGGGATGGTCAGGCCGCTCGACGATCTCGGGCAATTGCTCATCCGGCGACATCCCCGAAAAGATCAGCCCTGCGCCCTCCAGCGCATCCCGGTAGTGGATGTTGACCTCATAACGGTGGCGGTGACGCTCGCTGATTTGGTCCGTCCCGTAGATGGACCGAACGACGCTGTTGCCATCGAGCTTGGCGGGATAGGCCCCGAGCCGCATCGTCCCGCCGAGATCGCCTCCGGCCGCGCGCTTCTGAAGGCCCTCCCCGCTCATCCACTCGGTGATCATTCCGACGACCGGCTCTTTGGTTTCGCCGAACTCGGTGGTCGAAGCTTCGCTGATGCCCGCCTGGTTCCGCGCCGCTTCGATGCACGCCATCTGCATCCCGAGGCAGATTCCGAAAAAGGGAATTTCCCGTTCACGAGCGAACTTCACCGAGGCGATTTTCCCCTCGCTCCCGCGTTCCCCAAACCCACCAGGGACGAGGATTCCGGATAGCGGCTCCAATTCCGCAACGATGTCGGCTTCGGGATGCTCGAACAGCTCGGCGTCGATCCATTGGATATTGACCTTGGCGCGGTTGGCGATTCCGCCGTGAACCAACGCTTCGCGAAGGCTCTTGTAGGCGTCCGGAAGCCCGACATATTTGCCGACCACGCCAATCGTCACCTCGCTCTCGTAATGGTCGATCCGGTCCATGATATCGCGCCACACGGCGAGGTCCGGTTCGGGCGCGCCCGTGATCCGGAATGCGCGCAATACTTCCTCGTCGAGCCCGGCCTCATGATATTGCAGCGGAACGTCATAGATGTTGCGCGCGTCGAGCGCTGGAATGACCGCCGAAGCCGGGACGTTGCAGAAGAGCGCGATCTTCTCCCGTTCCGCGTCAGGCAAGGGCCGGTCGCAGCGGCAGAGCAACACTTCCGGCTGAACGCCGAGGCTGGATAGTTCGCGCACCGACTGCTGCGTCGGCTTGGTCTTCAATTCCCCGGCCGCGGCGATCCACGGCACCAGGGTCGTATGGACGCTGACGCTATTCTCACGGCCGATGTCGTTCCGGAGCTGCCGGATCGATTCGATGAACGGAAGGCTTTCGATATCGCCGACCGTTCCACCGACCTCGCAAATCATGAAATCGCAGTCGCCGATTTCCGCGAGGGCGAATTCCTTGATCGCATTGGTGACGTGCGGAATGACCTGGACCGTCGCCCCGAGATAGTCGCCGCGCCGCTCCTTCGCGATGATGTCGCGATAGATGCGTCCGGTCGTAACATTGTCCGACTGCTTCGAAGAAACGCCCGTGAACCGTTCATAGTGGCCGAGATCGAGATCGGTCTCGGCCCCGTCGTCAGTCACATAGACTTCGCCATGCTGATAGGGGCTCATCGTCCCCGGATCGACGTTCAGATAAGGGTCGAACTTCCGGATCCGGACCTTGAACCCACGCGCCTGAAGGAGTGCGCCGAGAGAGGCGGAAAGAAGACCCTTACCAAGCGATGAGACCACGCCGCCGGTGACAAATATGAACCGCGCCATGGGAGTCGAGGCTTAAGTCGATGGATGCCCCGGGCGCAAGGGCGGGCCGCGAAAAAAGTTTTTCTATTCGCTACTGAGCGAGGGGGACGGATTGGTTCGACTGGTCAGGCTGCGGCTGGGGGGCTGCCGGCGCTGGGCTGCTCGTCTGAACCTTGTTCGCCAGCGAGGCATCGAGCGTCGGCGGCTTGCGCGTGACCCCCGCGATTGCCGCCATGACGATCGACAGGACGATGAACATTCCGCCGAGGATCGAAGTCGCGCGGGTCAGGAAATCGGCCGCGCCGCGAGCGGTCATGAAGCCCGACGAGCTTCCCCCGACGCCGAGACCGCCGCCTTCGGAGCGCTGCATCAGGATCACCCCGATAAGCGAGAGCGCGACAAGCGATTGAACGATCAGAAGGAAAGCGAACATGTCGGACTTTCTTGGAAAATTGTCGCGGCGACTTAGGCGATCGATGCCGCGCCTTCAACCGCAGCAGCCGCTGCGACGATCGGCATGAAATCGTCAGCCTTCAGGCTAGCTCCGCCCACCAACGCGCCATCCACGTTCGGGACGGAGAAGATTTCACCCGCATTCGAAGGCTTCACCGAACCGCCGTAGAGAATGCGAACGCGTTCGCCGGCAGGCCCATATCGTTTTGCAAGCAGCCCGCGCAGGGCGTCGTGCATCTCGCCGATTTCGCTTGTGGTCGGGACTTTGCCAGTGCCGATCGCCCAAATCGGCTCGTAGGCGATGGCGAGCTCCGCATTCCCGGCGATCCCCTCCGGCAGCGACGCCTCGAGCTGCGCGGTGACAGTGACTACTGCCCGTCCTGCCTCGCGCAATTCAAGGCTCTCGCCGATGCACAGGATCAGGTTCAGTCCGCTTGTCAGCGCCGCCTCGGCTTTGGCTTTCACATCGGCGTCGCTCTCGCGATGGGCATCCCGTCGCTCGGAATGGCCGACGATCGTCAGGCTCGCCCCTGCATCGAGCAATTGGGAAGCCGAAACATTTCCAGTGTGCGCGCCCTTCTCGGCATGATGAACGTCTTGCGCTCCGATAGCGAAGCCCGGCGCTTCCCGGACCGCGCGTTCGATGAGGATAGCCGGAACGCACAGGGCCACATCGACCTGCGGATATCCGCGCGCCTGTTCCGCGATCGCCCGCACTTCGCCGAGGTCAGACGACAGTCCATGCATCTTCCAATTGCCGGCAACCAGCTTCTTCGACGTCATTCAAGAATCCCCACTTTCGGTGCGGCCCTAGCGGGCGCGCCTTGATGGGAGCAAGCCTCGCCCCTAAAGCCTGCCGGTTCCTTCCTTCATCAGTGGATAGAAATGCTCGCTTCCTTCCGCCGCCTGTCAAAATCGAAAATCGGCACTGGAATCATGGCTGCCGTGCTGCTCGCGATCCTCGCGGGCTTCGCCCTCGCCGACTTGTCCAACTTCGGCACCGGAATTCCGGGCTTTGGCCTCGGAAGCTCAACGCTCGCCAAGGTCGGCGGTGAGGTAATCACTGAAAAAGAGATGTCGGACGCCATGGAGCGGCACCTGTCCCAAGTCCGCCAACAGAATCCCAACGCCGACTATCCGAGCATTTCCGGCGACGTCGATCCGTTGCTTGCTGAAATGGTTGACCAGAGCGCGGTCATCGCTTTCGCCGAAAAATATGGGTTCAGGATTTCGAAGCGCCTGATCGATGCCGAAATCGCGGACCTGCCGGGTGTCCGCGGCCTCAACGGTAAGCCAAGCGTCCAGGGCTATCAGCAGCTCCTTGCGCAGAACCGGCTCACCGACGCGCAAGTTCGGCGACGTCTCACGGCACAGATCGCTGCGCGCTACCTGCTACTGCCCTTGTCCGCCGTCGCCCGAGTGCCGGTCGGGGTCGCTTCGCCTTACGCCCAGATGCTCCTCGAGGAGCGCGAGGGCGAGGCGGCCGTGGTGCCCTTCTCGGCATTCACGGCCGGCCTCAACCCGACCGACGCCGATGTCCAGCGTTACTATGCCGCCAATCGCAGCCGCTACATGGTGCCCGAACAGCGCGTCGTGCGCTTCGCACGGATTGGGCCTGAACAGGTCGCAAATGTTTCCGCCACCGACCAGGAAATCGAGGCTTACTTCAAGGCAAACCAATCCGCTTACGCCACCAAGGAGACGCGCGATCTGACCCAGGTGGTCGTGCCTGATCGAGCCACCGCCGATGCGATCGCCACGCGTGCGAAGGCCGGGGGCAAGCTCGCAGCCGCTGCGGCACCCGCCGGCGCCAATGCGGCGGTCAGTTCCCCCGCCGGCCAGACTCGAGAGGGATATGCCTCAGTCGCCGGGGACAAGGTTGCTGCTGCAGCCTTTTCGGTCCCGTCCGGTGCGATTGTCGGGCCCGTGCAGTCCGATTTCGGTTGGGCCGTTATCAAGGTCGAATCGGTGAAGACCATCGGCGGCAAATCGCTCGCTGCGGCAAAAGGTGAAATTGCGGCCAAGCTCACCGATGAGAAACGCAAGAACGCGCTCGAAGACCTGGTAGACAAAGTCCAGGAGTCGATTGAGGACGGAAGCAACTTCAGCGAGGTCGCGGCCCAAACGAAGCTTCCCGTGACGACCACGCCGCTCGTCATGGCGAACGGTATCTCGCGAACCGACCCGGCCTACAAGCTGGCGCCCGAGCTGGCAGCGGCGCTTAAGTCAGGATTCGACATCGCTCCAAGCGACCAGCCGGAAGTCGCCTCGCTTCCGGATAAATCAGGCTACGTCATGGTGTCGCCGTCGCAAGTGGTGGCAGCGGCGCCCGAGCCGCTCGCCAAGATCCGCGACCGCGTTGTCGGCGACTGGACCACAGCTCAAGGCCTCGCGCGGGCCAAAACGGCGGCAGCTGCAATCGCCGCGCGGTCGAGCCAAGGCATGTCGCTGACCGACGCCGTCAAGCAGAGCGGCGCCACGCTTCCAATACAGCCGCTGAAAGCGCGCCGTCTGGAAATCGCGCAGGCTAATCCCCAGGCTGTTGCGGCCCTTCGAGCGCTGTTCTCGCTGCAAGCCGGCAAGGCCCGGATGGTTACGGACACGCAGGGCCGCGGCTTCTTCGTGGTCAAGGTCGACAAGATCAACCCGGCCAACTCGCTCGCCGCACTTCCCCTCATCGGCCAGATGCGCGGCGAACTGCAACAAGCGACTTCGGATGACTATGCGCGCCAGTTCGTTTCAGCGATCCGCGAGGACATAAAGGTCCGGCGCAACGAGAGCGCGATCCGCGCGCTCAAGCAGAGGTTCGCTTCGGCCGGAAGCTAAGCGAAGCTCGCGAAAGCTTGACGGACTCGCCAATGTTGCCTACACGTTCCCCGTTCGTTCTATTTGGAACGTGGGGAGTGACGACCGATGCTCACCGCCAAGCAACGCGAATTGTTGCTCTTTATCGACCAGCGCCTGGGTGAAACCGGGATCAGTCCGAGCTTCGATGAAATGCGCGAAGCGCTCGATCTCAAGTCCAAATCGGGCGTTCACCGGCTAATATCTGCGCTCGAGGAGCGCGGATTTATCCGCCGCCTGCCGAACCGCGCCCGGGCGCTCGAGGTGGTGAAGCTTCCCGAAACTCGGCCAGCAGCGACGGTAACTCCGCTTCGGCCCGCCGCGCCGGCCGCGGCCAACGACACGATCGAGCTCCTGCTGGCCGGCCGTATCGCCGCCGGCACGCCGATCGAGGCGCTACAGGGCACCGAGTCTTTTCCCGTTCCCGCGGCCCTGCTTGGGCCGGGCGAGCATTATGCGCTCGAGGTTTCCGGAGATTCGATGGTCGAGGAAGGCATTCTTGACGGCGATTTCGCTTTGATCCGGCGGGTCGACACCGCGCGCGACGGTGAAATCGTGGTCGCCCTCGTCAACAATGAGGAAGCGACGCTCAAGACGTTCAGGCACGAAGGCAATATGATTCGCCTAGACCCGGCGAACCGCAATTACGAGCCTCAGCGCTACCGGCCCGACCAAGTGCAGATCCAGGGCCGGCTGGCGGGTCTTATCCGCCGCTACTGAGCACTGACCTGGTCTAACCCGTTCGGGAGAACGGTTGAGGTTAGGGCCGATGACTAACAATTATTCGCCCCACGGGTGTTTGCCTACGCGCTCCTCGACGGTCGTGACGTACGGCCGATCGCCGAGATAGATCGCCACCCCACCCGAGCGTTCGAGCGACTTCCGATCGAGCTTGAGCCAGCGCGGGTTGCATCCGCGCGGCAAGCGCCGATCCGACACGGCAATATCCGCATCGGCGCATGACGCCGTGATGTCCGTCCATGCAATTCGCGCTGGCGATCTTGTCGCAAGCAGCCGCCATTCGGCACCTCCTTTGCGGATGGCGGCCACGCAGCTGTCTCGCGAGCATCGGCTAAACGGGGCGGCCGCGAGTTCGTCCGGATCGCCATCATAGCCCGCCGCCTCCGCCAACAGATCTCGCATGTAATCACCCGCGCGCTCGCGAAGCAGCAGCGGGGTTCCGTCGCTTGCCAGCACGACCAGATGCCGGCCGTCGCCGGTGACGAGAAGGTCCGGCGTGGGGGAGGCAAACGCGACCGCGCCACCAATCACAATCGGCAGCAGGCCCAACAGGCGGACTCGGCTGGTCCACAGGCAAAGCCACAATCCCCCGCCGACCATCGCTCCGAACGCCCAGCGCGGCATCGACGGCATCAACGCCACAGCGCCCGGCGCGGCCGCGATCGCGTGCGCCAGGCGAAGAAGCGCGTCGATTGCCTGTCCAGTCGCCCACCACAGTGGCTGTCCGGCGCCAAGCGCATCGAGAAGCAGCGCGCCTGCTTCGAGCGGCATGATCACGAAGGTCGTAAGCGGGATCGCAATGACATTTCCGGCCACGCCGTAAAGCCCTGCGCGATGGAAATGAAATAATGCGAACGGGATCAGGGCCAGTTCCACGGCGAGGCCGGTCAGTACGATTCCGACGAGCGACCGACCAATCCGCCGGAACACGCCTTCGTCCCTGCGCTGGAACAGCCGGCGCCCCCGGGTAGTGGAATGAATAGCGACGATCGCGGTCACGGCGGCAAAGCTCATCTGGAAACTCGCTCCGGCCAGAGCCTCGGGCCGGAACAGCAGGACCGCGAGCGCACCGACCGCGACGAGCCTGATGCTGATCGCGTCCCGTCCGAGCGCGATTCCGAGAAGCACGAGCACGGCCGCGACGCAACTTCGAACGGTCGGCACCTGCGCCCCGGTCAACAAAGTGTAGCCGATGCCCGCAACGGCGGCGACGCCGGCCGAAACCAGCACAAGGTTGAAACGAAGCGCCAGGCGCTCGCTGAGCGCCAGGAGCTTGAGACTGACGAGCATGGCCGCGGCAACCACCGCCGCAATGTGCAGGCCGCTCACGGAAAGCAGGTGCGTGAGCCCGCTCGCCCGCATCGCATCGGCGTCGTCCTCGGTCACGCTGTTCTGGTCGCCCGTGACGAGCGCCACCGCGATCCCGGATTCGTTTCCGGGCAATTGCCCTCGAACGTGGCGCGCGAGGTGCTGGCGAACCGATTCGAGCGTGCCAGCCGCTCCCGGCTCAATCAGCGTCACCGGTCCGAGCGCTTTGCCGACAGCACCGATGCGCTTGAACCAGGCGTCCCGGGCAAAATCGTAGGTCCCGGGGAGCGCCATCGGCGGCGGCGGCGCCAGCCGGGCGCGCAGGCGGACGCCGGCGCCGCTCGTCAGGCCGGGCGGTGCAGCGTCCGAATCGAGGGAAACGCGGACTCGAGGCGGCAATTGCGGACCCTTCGGCGCCAGCGTCAGCCGAACCGAATCCCGCGCCATCAATGCTTCGACCGCCTCGACCCTGGCGTCGAAGCTCACGACGATCGGCCGGCTGAGGCGCGGCGAAGAAACCTGCACCGCCCTCAACCAGACGGCCGCGCAGCCGAGGGTCAATGCAACGCCGAGCCAGCCGAGCGCCCTCCCCGCACGTCCCGGCATCAAGAGGAAGCCGATCATTCCGACCGCGGCGCTGAAGCAGAGGAATGCCGACCATTGCTCAGGTCGCCCAAGTGTGAACCAGGCGGCAACGCCGCCGCCGAAGCCGACGACAAACCAGGGGGGCAGCTGTGCGCGCTCGTGTTCGAGCAGCCGTTCGAGCCACTCCCCGGCCACGCCGGTCCACGTCTTCCAATAGCTCCGAGCCCGCTGTGGAAGAGGCGCACCCGCTATGTTAGGGGCGCTCGTCCATTGCATTGCAACATAAAGAGAAGAGGAAAGCGCGCTTGAGCGCAAGCAATTCGTTCGGGCCGGTCGTCACACGCTTTGCGCCCTCCCCCACCGGCTATCTCCACATCGGCGGTGCTCGGACGGCGTTGTTCAACTGGCTCTTCGCGCGCCACTACGGCGGCAAATTCCTTCTACGCATCGAGGACACGGACAAGGCCCGGTCGACCAGGGAAGCGATCGAGGCGATTCTCGACGGGATGAGGTGGCTCGGGCTCGATTGGGACGGCCACGAATATTATCAGTCCCAATTCTGGGCCCGGCATGCCGAAATCGCCCACCGCATGCTCGATCGCGGTCAGGCGTATCGCTGCTACATGACGCAAGAAGAGCTGTCCGAGCAGCGCGAGGCGGCCCAGCGCGAACGGCGGCCCTTCCGCATAAGCAGCCCGTGGCGCGACATCACCGAGGAGCAGGGCGAAAAGCCCTTCGTTGTGCGGTTGAAGGCTCCGCAGGAGGGCGAAACAGTCATCGAGGACCAGGTCCAGGGCCGCGTCACCGTTCAAAATGCGGAGATCGACGACTTCATACTGCTGCGCTCGGACGGCACCCCGACGTACATGCTCGCGGTTGTGGTCGACGACCACGACATGGGGGTCACCCACGTGATTCGAGGCGATGACCACCTCAACAACGCGTTCCGGCAGCTCGTTATCATCCGCGCGATGGGCTGGCCGGAGCCGGTCTATGCCCACGTCCCGCTGATCCACGGTCCCGACGGAGCCAAATTGAGCAAGCGCCACGGAGCGCTTGGGGTCGATGCCTATCGCGACGAACTCGGGATGCTACCCGAGGCCGTGGTCAATTACCTGCTGCGTCTCGGTTGGGGCCACGGCGACGATGAGATCATCAGCCGCGAGCAGGCGACCGAATGGTTCGGTCTCGATCATGTCGGAAAGTCGCCGTCGCGGTTCGATTTCAAGAAGCTGGAGAATCTCAACGGCCATTACATCCGCGAGGCCGACGATGAGCGCCTCGCGAGCCTCGTTGCGCCAAAACTCCGCCTGAAGGGCGAGCAGAAGGCGCTGCTGATCCGGGCGATGCCTGAGTTGAAGGCGCGAGCGCACACATTGAACCAGCTCGCAGAGGGCGCGCACTTCCTTTTTGCTTCACGGCCGCTCGATTTCGACGAGGGAGCTTCGGCCCTGCTTACGGACGAGTCCCGATCGATCCTTGCTGCGGCGCACAAGAGGCTTGTTGCTCTTGCGAAATGGGATTCGGAATCGCTAGAGGCGGCCATCCGCGACGTTGCCGAAGCCAGCGGAGTCAAGCTCGGGAAACTTGCCCAGCCGCTCCGTGCCGCGCTCACCGGGCGTACGACGTCTCCGGGGATATTTGATGTGCTTGCTTTGTTAGGACGCGACGAGAGCCTCGCCCGCATCGCCGACCAGATGGTGGAGCCGAACGAATGACCGAAAAGACCGTGACCATCGGGAT